>JAJCYX010000092.1 GCA_029262715.1 Chloroflexota bacterium | reverse complement strand
AGCCCGCTTCAAGCCGTACTTCTTGCTCTCCTTCATTCGAGAGTCTCTGGTGAGCAGTCCGGCGTCACGAAGCGGCTTCTTCAGCTCTCCGTTCATCACCGTCAATGCTCTGGCGATACCGTGGGAGACAGCGCCAGCCTGTCCACCGACTCCACCACCGTGTGCTTTCACGGTGACTGTCACGCTGTTGGCCAGTTGTGTGACAGCCAACGGAGCAACCGCCATCTGAGCCCACGCCTGCTGCGGAATCGCTTCCTCCAACGGCTTACCGTTGATGGTTATGCCACCTGGGGTGTTGTAGACACGGACCCTGGCGACTGATGTCTTTCGTCGGCCTGTGCCGTAGTAGTACTGCTGCTGCGTCAAATCATTAACTCCGGGCTATTCATCTTTTTTGGCCGTGGCAGGTTTTTTCGCAGGTGCCTTTTTAGCGGCTGGCTTTTTAGCAGTTGCCTTTGGCTTTGCTGCGGTAGTTTTCTTGGTAGCAGACTCGCTGTCAGCAGTATCTGCCTTTTTTCGGGTTGAAGTTGCAGGCTTCTTCCGAGTCGTTGTGGCCTTCGTTGTCTTTGCGGCCGACGCCTTGGTAGCGGTTTTGCGCTTTGCAGCGGGCTTCTTCTCAGGTTCAGCGGCGGTCTCTGGGGCGGTGGCAGGCTCTACAACCGCTGTGGTAGCTGTCTCTTCTATCTCAGTAACTGGGGTTTCTGGAGCTCCAGGGGTTTCTGGCGTTGCAGGTTCCGCCTTGGCAGCGGCTGCAGTCTTCTTGCTCTTTGGCTTTTCGTCCTTCGCAGCGTCAGCGGCCGCGGTCTTCGCGGCAGCATCGTCAGCTATCTGCTTGCGAGCAGCAGCGGTCTCTCTTGCAGCTGCTCTCTTCTTCGCCAATTCTTCAGCTTCGGCTGCTGCTGCTGCTGCATCACGCGCTGGCCGTTGTTCGGTCCATGCGAGTTGAGATTCATGTGGATGCTCTTCGCCTGCATACACCTTCAGACGTCGGATCATCCGCTCTCCGAGCTTGTTCTTCGGGAGCATGCCTCGAACAGAATGTTCAAGGATTCGGGTGGGAGCCCTTTGCTGTACACGCCTGTAGGGAATCTCTTTGAGCTTCCCCGGTTTCTGGCTGTGCCGCTTGTACACGATCTGGTCGGCTTTGTTGCCCGTGACTCGCACTTTCGCGGCATTGATGATGATGACGAAGTCGCCTGACAGGAGATGCGGCACGTACTCTGGGCGATGCTTCCCCATTAGAAGCATCGCAGCTTCGCTGGAAAGCCTACCAAGAACCTTGTCCTTGGCGTCAATAACGTGCCAGTCTGACTCCAGCTCGCTAGCGCTGGGGTTGTAAGGCTTTATCTTTGTAACCATCTGTTCCTAAACCACCTCGAACCCGTTTGTCGGGTATTTTTTCGGACAACCCACTAATTGTACTCAGTTTCGACCTGAAATGGCCCGTCTTTCCCATAGTCGATTCTGTTGAGGCTGAGACCTTCCGGCCCCAGCGGCCAGGCCGCCGCACCACGGCGAGGCTTGGTGAGCAGGTCACGCAACTCATCAGGAGTCATCTTTTCTGTCCCAATCCTTACCAGAGCGCCAGACATTCGTCTCACCTGCTGATGAATGAATGCGTTTCCGATGATGATCAGTTCGCAGGTAAATTCTTCTTTTCTGCCCACTTTGATTGAAAATATGTGTCGTGTTGTCGATACATTTGCGGGTGTCGCCGGACCGGCAAATGAAGCGAAGTCATGACTGCCTTCAAACATGGCGGCAGCCGATCTCATGCCCTTAAAGTTATCTAGTTTTTTCGTTCTTACCTCGTAATAACGCCTCAGCGGTAATCGCGTCGGCCCATCATTCAACGAGAACACATACTCACGTTTTACTGCTTGCCGCCGAGGATCAAAGTCCGCATTGACTCTCTCGGCCCGCTTTACGGCAACGTCCTTTGCAAGGTAGTAGTTGACTGCATCAACCAGGGTGCTCGGATCATGCCGATCCGGTGCGTCGAATGCAGCAATCTGACCTCTGGCGTGGACTCCCGCATCCGTTCGGCCAGCCATGCTTACGCGCGGCGCCGTCTCATACATGTGCGAAAGGGCGCTTTCAAGCTCCCCCTGTACCGTGCGTACGCCCTTTTGTAACTGGGAACCGTGGAATTCGGTGCCGTCGTATTCGATCAGAAGAGCGTAACGCACTTCGCGTCACCCGTTTCGGATCACAGGGCTAGACCAGTTCTAGCATTGCCATTTCGGAAGCATCGCCTTTGCGAGGTCCGAGTTTAGTCAGCCGCGTGTACCCACCCGGTCGTTCCTTATAGCGATCAGCCAGGTCGTCGAACACCGAGCGCACAACCGCATCTTCGGTTATGAACGCAGCAGCCTGACGTCGGGCATGAAGAGAACCGGCTTTGCCGAGTGTCACCATTTTTTCGGCGATCGGGCGAATTGAACGAGCTTTCGCAGCAGTCGTTTTCACATGCCCGTGCTTAAGCAGATCTGTGACCAACGTTCGGAACATCATCTTCCGATGTCCGATCTGTCGATCAAAGCGCCTGCCAGAGACGTGATGCCTCATTACTTTTCATCTCCTGCATCTTCGCCAGCGCTAACGGCTGTGGCCTCTTCGCCGCTAACTTCGTCGCCCTCTTCGCCTTCAATTTCCTCAACTTCGCTAGTGACTCCCTCTGGGAGCAGGTCCTTCTCAGACAGCTTCTCGTAGAGCTCGTCGAGTGATTTCTGTCCGAAGTTACGAATCTTCAAGAGCTCCGATTTCGGCATAGAAAGAACCTCGCCGACCCGGTTGATACCGGCTCGCTTGAGGCAGTTGAGCGTGCGAGCAGAAAGGTCCAGGGTTTCCACAAGTGTGTTGTAGATCTCGGGGGAGATTCCCAGTCCTGCTGCAGGTCCTGCCTCTTCAACAGGCTCTTTGTCGAGAGTAGAGAAGAGGTAGAAACGCTCCATCAATCGGTTTGAGGCGGTTTGAATAGCCTCGAGCGGTGTGATGGTGCGGTCTGTCCATACTTCCATGATCAGTCGCTCAAAGTCGTCGCGCTGACCAACTCGAGTTGCCTCAACCCGGAAATTTGCCTTGCGAACCGGTGTAAACACCGCGTCAACAGGGAGAATTCCGATCGGCAGACCCTCGTCGTGAGCCGCCGGCCTGTAACCGGTGTCCTGCTCAACGTTAAATTCAACAGAGAGCCTTGCGCTCTGTGAATCCAGTGTTGCGAGGTGGTGCTCAGGATTAACGATCTCGAAGTCCGCGGTCGCCATTATGTCGCCCGCTCTAACTTCACCCTCGCCGTCAATCTCAAGCCTGAGACGGCCGGGACGGTCAGCAAGTGAACGAAGTCTTACACCCTTCACATTTAGCAAGAATTCACCGACCTCTTCACGCATATTCTCCATCGTGGAGTACTCGTGAAGAATGCCGTCGATCTTGACCCACGTGATGGCGGTTCCGGGCAGTGAACTCAGCAACGAACGCCGAAGCGGGTTGCCAAGCGTTACACCCCAACCACGCTCAAGTGGCTCGGCTACGAAACGGCCAAACTCGTCATCAGCTTCCAAGATCTTGACCCCAAGAGCCGGCACCTCAACTTGAGGAGGCGGCAACTCTTCACGGGGAGTGATGCCATACATACGCTCTAGCATAGGGTTACCTCCTTGAGTAAAACTCAACAATTTGGCGTGTATCGATACCGACTTCACCCTCCATCGGGTTCGGCACGGCAGCTACTTCGCCGGTGGCGTCATCAGGGCTAACACGAAGCCAGCTGGGGACTTGAGTGGTCTTACCCATGCCCGTGTTAGCGGAAATTACTTCAAATATCCCGCTGCTGCGAGATTTCTCTTTCCAGGCTATCTTCTGGCCAGGACGAACCTGTAAAGAAGGAATGTCAACTTTTTTGCCATCAACGGTCATGTGGCCGTGGTTGACCAACTGCCGTGACTGGCGTCGGGTTGAGGCGAAACCGAGGCGGTAGACCACGTTGTCCAGTCGTGATTCGAGCAACTGAATAAGATTGTCTCCAGTTACGCCGGAACGCCTGGCTGCCTCACGGTAGTAGTTGCTGAACTGGCGTTCCAATACTCCATACAGAAGCCGAGCTTTCTGTTTTTCCTGAAGCTGAATGCCGTACTGGGACTGCCTTCGCCTTGGTCCGCGCTGAGGTCCCCGTCCGCGGGTTCTCTCCTGCGCCACCATGCCAAGCGCCTTCATTTTCTTGTGTAGCGGGCCGGTATACCGTGCCATCGAACTCCCTGTTCGCTCCGCAACCAGTCGTATTGGGGCTGTGCGGTCACTTGTACTTCGACAAATAAACGTCCCGACCCACAGGTCGGGACTAACATTCAGACCTGGCTAGACCCTCCGCTTCTTCGGTGGGCGACAACCGTTGTGCGGAATCGGTGTGACGTCATTGATACTCACCACCCTGATCCCGGCTGCCTGAAGCGCCCTGATGGCGCTCTCCCTACCAGAACCCGGCCCTTTAACAAACACATCCACCGTTCGCAAACCATGTTCCATTGCCGATCGGGCAGCGGTGTCACCGGCTCGCTGGGCGGCGAACGCAGTCGATTTCCGAGAGCCGCGGAAGCCCATACCACCTGCACTGTTGTGCGCGATGACATTTCCTTGCGGATCAGTGAGAGTTATCAGCGTGTTGTTAAATGTCGCGTTGACGAACGCTTTGCCTTGCGGCACGAACTTCTTTTCTCGACGACGGGTGCGGGGCTTTCGTGGCATTTACTGTTTTCTAAAACTCAATATCAGGGATGAGGTCTGATCTAGTGACTGTTAATTCCGACTATTAGTGGGCTGCGGTCTTCTTACGACCAGCAACCGTCATCTTGCGACCACGCTGGGTGCGCGCATTGGTCTTCGTGCGTTGACCATGAGCGGGAAGACGTTTGCGATGCCTGATTCCTCGGTATGACTGAATGTCCGTGAGACGGCGAATATTCATCTGCGTCTCTCGCTTCAAGTCTCCCTCAATCAGCATTCCCACTCTGTCGATCGCGCTTCGAACCCTGGCCAGATCTTCTTCAGTGAGATCGCGGACTCGGGGGTTTTCTGTCAGACCAACTTCCTGGACCAATCGCTTGGAAGTAGCCGTACCAATGCCGTGAATGCTGGTAAGGGCATGTTCAAGCCTGTTGTTGTCAGGAATATTTACACCGGAAATGATCGCCATTACTTAAATCCCGCCTGAAATTAGCCTTGGGCCTGCTTGTGCTTCACGTTTGTGCAGAGGACGCGAACTGTCCCCCGACGGCGAATGACTTTGCACTTCGGGCACATCGGCTTTACCGAGGCTCGAACCTTCATATCACCAATCTCCAATCGAAATCTGCCGATCGCGGCATAATGTGGCGTTCTACTCTAC
>JAJCYX010000091.1 GCA_029262715.1 Chloroflexota bacterium | reverse complement strand
TGGAACCGGGGTTGGCGGCACTGGAGTAGGCGGTACCGGAGTTGGAGGAGGTGCAGAACCTGTCGCTCCATCCTTACCAAGAGCAAAGTTGTAACCAACCTCACCCTCATTCAGCGCACGGTCAAATATGGCGACAAGGTGGAACTCACCCAGCCAGCCTCTGTTGTTCGTAAGCTCATTGGCCAGAGCCAGCTGGTAACTGCTATCCCAGTTCGAAAGGTCTCCGGCCTGCGCTCGGGTGATCACCTTAACGCCATCAATGTAAACGTGAGATAGCGAAGCGTCTCGCGTGAACACAACGTGGGTGAGCTGCGTACCGGCCTCGTTGCCGCCCGTCTTAGCTGACGGCGTACCGTTGTTGTCCGTAGCGGTGGTCCGTAGACGCGCATCGTAGTTGGTCTTGTCCTGACCAAGAGTCACATTTCTATTTAGCGGGTCGCCTGAAACGCTCACGATTCTTGCGGGTCCAGACTGAGTCGAGTTCGTCGGCTTAATCCACGCCTCGATCGTGATCTCGTTAGAGGTCGTCACTCCGCTGTTAATCTTGTCAGCCGGAACGCCCGACCCGATCGTCGTCAGCGAATTGACCTTCAGACCACCTGAAAGCCAGCTGACATTGCCGGTATTCGCGATCGTCAGATCGAGTGCAGCACCAACACCTGAAGTGTCGGTCACAGTCGAGCCTGAACCTTCTTCAAACTCATACAGAGCTACGAGGCCGCTTGCGATGCGCGTGTCACCGGGTCCGGGAGTAGGGAACGGCGTAGGCGTCGGAGTAGGAATAGGCGTGGGCGGCGGAGGTCCGGGAGGCGCACCGGTGCCAGCGCCGGTCACAGCGCCGATCGGATACCTGACAACCACTCCACCTGTGAAATTGCTCGAGAATGTGATCCCGGTCCGTGAACCACGATACGAAGGGGCGTAGATATAACCGTCGCCACCGTCGTTTAACTGGCCGTGGATCTTTGCGTGTCCCCAGTCTCCGGGCACATGCCCTGCCGCAGCATTGATGTCACCAATGCCCTTTAGCTTCTTGGTGATCGGGTCGTACTCGTACAGATACGTATTGCCGTCGATCTTAAGATGGTCCCCAACGGATGCGTAGAAGCGGCCGTTGGAGGCGAACATGCCACCACCCCAGGTGCTCCACGGGTTACCTGCGTAGTTTGGAAGATCGAACGGTACAAACTCAACCTTCGGTGCGGTATTTGCAACCGTGTGAGCAGGCAGTCCACCTGGGCCGTTCAGGAAATTGTTCGAAATTACGGTCGTGGCGGTGCTTTCAAGACCAAGGTGGGCGTTACGCTCCGTAGCCCCATCTGGCATGACCACCTGTCGGTTCACAGGCACGTTGTTCCTGCGGGTGACGGCGCCACCGTTCGGGCGAGTGATCTCGATATCAACCGTTGTGTCGGAGCCGATACCGAAGTGGGCGACCGCGGGTTGAGATGACGACCAACCGAACGAGGGACTGATCTCCCTGGCTCCCAGCAGCGTGTTCGTGCCAGTCTTGTAAACCTTGATAAGCGTTCCAACGCCCATCGAGTTCTCACCGGCTGCTGTGTCACCCTCAACCTTGACCTGCAGCCAGTTCCCCGGCGCACCCTGGTTTTCGAGCAGTAGTGACGGCTCTGGCGTTCCGAGCACTGACCGCCATTCGGCCAGGAAGATGTCTAGCTTGCCGTCACCATTGAAGTCAGCCGTAGGGCCACCTGCGTAGTAACGCGGGTTCGTGATCGAGGAAATGTTCGAAGCAAGGCTAAAAGTCGGGTCTCCAGCATTGCCGTTGTGCATGAAGATCAAGGGAGCAGGACCGTCTGCCGTGTCCACCGTCAATGACGTGTAGATGTCAGGCCAACCGTCGTTGTCGAAGTCCTGGATCTCTACGTGGGGAGCCTTCGAGTCGATCAGTGGCATACCGGCGGCGTTTGTGATGTCTTCAAAATCCGGGTCACCGTTGGGCAGAGTGCCACGGTTCATGTAAACCCTGATCCTCGCACCCGAAGAGTTGTCGACCGCTGATCCGAAGTGGTGGCCGACAACCAGGTCGAGCCTGCCGTCCCTGTTCAGGTCAGCCATCGAAGCACCGGAAACCCAGTCTTCGCTGCCAACGGTGAATGCAGACCAGTCAAATACATTCGAGGCGATCTCATGGTACATGCCGTCACCGTCTGAAACGAACATGAAGTTCGAGTTCGGTGTCAGCTCGTTCACGTCACCGGCCACGAATATGTCTGGCCAGCCGTCGCCGTTCACATCGCCAATCGAAAGGCCAAGTCCGTGAACGTCCGTGCGGATTCCGGCTGACGCCGTCACGTTGGTGAAGTTGAAATTGCCGTCATTGCGCAGAAGGACAGTCGGGCCAGCGCCTCTCAGGTTGTCAGCAACTACGAACAGGTCGAGTAGACCGTCGTTGTTGTAGTCGAGAACCCCGGCCTGCCGCCCGTTTGAAGACTGCGCTGCGATTCCACTCCCCGCCGAAACGTCTACAAACGTGCCGTTGTCGTTCCGGAAGAGATGGGAAGGCTCAGCCTTGGCTCCAGCCTCCCCTGTGATCGCGTTGTTCGAGAGGAACAGATCAGAATCACCATCATTGTCGAAATCGGCGAATACCGATCCGGCGCCACGGCCGTTGATCTCGAGCTGAGACTGACCTGCCGACTGGAATTGACCGCCGTTGTTGATAAATAGCTTGCTTGGTACCTGCACCGAGCCCTCGACAAACGTACCGGTGAACAGGTCGGGCCAGCCGTCGTTGTTCACATCACCCCACGAAGAGGTGTGGATGTAGGAGTTGTCCAGGGGAGTTGCAAGGCCGGCTTCGGTCGCCACGTCCTTGAACGCAAAGCGCTGTACTGAGCTGACGCCACGCTCACTCTCAGGGATCTCGACAGCCAGTACAGCCGGAGTTCCAAAGCCGTTGCCGCCCGCCGGAGAGGCGTTCATGCTGATGTAGACCCATTTGCCTTCAGGATCAACATCAAGAGCATATGTGCCACCGAGGCGGTATCCGAACTGCGGCTCAATAACCGTGTTCAGGAAGGCGATGACCTTGTGCTGCCTCGTGACGAGGTCGAACTGGAGAAGCGGAGCACCCGCTACGTATGAATCTCCGTGCGCTCGAGGGATGTAGTACATGTAGCGCTCGGTTGGGTCCAACACGGCATGAGTCGTGTAACCCCACGCGGTTCCAATCTCCTCGAGAACCAACGTGGTTGGATTGAAGCGGTAGATCTTCTCGGGAGACCGGGTCACTCCGTAGATCCAACCGTCCGAGCTCTCCCGGGTGCCGGACCTCAACCAGCCACCAGAAGGGAAGCTAACTGGCAAAACCGAGGTTGAGTTGGTGTCGACGCTGTACTTTGCGATTCCGCTTCCGTTAGTAGCGAAATAGGCGTTTCCGTTGTTATCGACAGCGACCATGCGGTGGGCGGAAGGCAGCGTTGTGCTGCTGGTGTAAATAACCTGCTGAGTCTCCAGGTCCATCACCCAGAACGGCCCAACGTCCGTACCGCCTTCAACAGCCAGGCCGTAAAGTAGTCGACCCTCCGGCCAGGAATTGGTCGCGGGGCTCATGTTCTGAAATACAGGAACCCCGATGCTCTCGAGCTCAGGGTTAACGGGACCGGCGGCTTTCAAGGAATCCTGGTCTGGCCCCTGGATCACGAGCAGGGTCAGAAACAGTGATGCAACAACCAGGGCAGCCGCGAGCGAAAGCTTTCTTGCCATTCTGTCTCACCAACATTTGATTCGCGTTCGCCATAAATTCGACCCCACCAGTATCGGTGTGTATCAAGTGGCAATGGTGTGCGGACAAGTTGGACTGGGTAGAACTCCGCGCTCGTTCCACATCACAATAGAACAGTCATCCAACACCATGCCGAGTAGACATAATTCAAGCCTGAGCAAGTTTCGGGAATCCGAACACCGGGAATGCACTCAGGTATTTATCGTGAACCGGATAAATCCAACATGCGGCAGGCGCCACGAGGCTAGAAAAAGGCCACAGACAAAAATACGAGAGAGGCTGTTACGGCTGAATTACGACAGCAGTTAAATCTAACTTAGCAAATATGCTCAGCATGCCCCTGAGAGAACTCAAGCCCTCAGTGTGAGAAAAAGATGTGAGTTCGCCTGAAACGCAACTGGCCGGTCTGTCGAAACAGACCGGCCAGTTTAGGTGCCGAGTGTATGTATGGTTAATTTACATCTGCGTGTTACAGGCTCACTTTTCAGTAGATCATTTCTTACAGGCCCGCTTAGTCAGCCATCTTCTACTCGACGGTAACTGTTTTGGCGAGGTTTCTTGGCTTGTCAGGGTCCATGCCGAGTGCGATTGAGGTGTGGTAGGCGAGCATCTGCATTGGGATGATGTTCAGGATGGGTTGCAGCAGAGGGTGGGTCTGGGGAA
>JAJCYX010000090.1 GCA_029262715.1 Chloroflexota bacterium | reverse complement strand
TAACTGTGTCTGCCATTTTTGTTCCTTGTTGCGTTGGTTCGTATAGCCCGGATGTCGTCTGATGTATTTGCGTTCACCGGAGGCAGTCCATAGCTTCTGCAAATTGTCATTCTGAACTTGATTCAGAATCTCTCGTTGCACCCCAGTCGTCAGACAGATCATGCCACGAAGGATTGACCGACTCTATCAGCGCTATCTTCCATGCGCGCTGCCATGCTTTTATCTGCTTTTCGCGCAGGATTGCGCTTTCGACGCTAGCCGTCTGTTCGAACCAGATTAGTTTGTCGACGTTGTACTTGGATGTGAATCCTGGAGTCGCTTTGTTTTTGTGCTGCCAGACTCGTCCTTCGAGGTTTGACGTCACACCTGTGTAGATGACACCAGATCGGCTGGCAGTCATGTACACGAAGTAAGAGTTGCGCGGTTTCATGACGCGATATTGTCGCTGATTTCATCCGGCAAGCGGCGGCTATGTGTCAACGTCTGAGAGATTCTGAATCAAGTTCAGAATGACAAATCCACGCCGTGCTTGTTTCACTTGCGCGCCCACTACCACCCCCTCACGCCCCCGCCGGCACCTGCCCCACTTCCGCCAGTCTCCTCTTTGCCTCGGTGTACACATCATCCGGCAACGCACCGCGCTCCACCGCGTCAACGTTCTGCTGGAGATGATCCGGGTTGAGCGTTCCGACTATCGTGGTGTGCATTCCCGGGTGTGAAACGGTAAACCGCAGCATGAACGAAGTTCGAGACTCACTATCCTCTTGAAGCTCGCCAAGTTTCGCCTGCTCGAACGTGTCCCATGACACGCGACCGACAACACCCGACTCACCCGGCTCGCCCTTCGCAACGCCGCCGCGAATCACGTTGCCAATACCCTTCGCAGCCGCCGTGCCGATCAAGTCCTCGTGATCTCGTTCCAGCGCCGAGTACGGAATCTGGAGCACAGCGAACGCGTCGCTGGCTATCTGTTCAGTAAGGTTCGGTAACGTCCCTGACATGCCGATATGTCGCACCTTTCCCTGCTGCTGAAGCTCCCGCAAAGCATCCAGCGCACCCTCAGTCTCAAGCGTCTGCATATCCGGGCTTGAATGAAACTGCACCACATCCATGTAGTCGGTCTTCATTCGAGTAAGACTCTGCTCAACCCCGGTAATTACATTCTCTCGAGTAAATTCGTGAACCGACGGACCACCCGCAGGCGCAACCGGCGCGCCAACCTTGCAGCCGCACTTCGACGCCAGGATGTACTCGTCTCTCCGATTGGCTATAAAGCGACCGATGTACTCCTCGCTCATGCCGTAGTCGATCGACGTGTCGATGTAGTTGATGCCCGCATCAAGCACCGCGTTGAGGATGATGTCTGCCTGTTCAGCGGTCACCTCGCGGCCTCTTGGCGCGCCGCGAATCTCCATAGCGCCGAAGCCAAGTCGTGTTACGTTCAGGCCGGTGTCACCAAGCAGGTTCTTCGTTAGATCTGGCATTTTTGGACTCCCTGGATTGCATTCATTCCTGGCGAAACTCACGCTGGCAGGCTTGTGATCGGATATTCCCGGCGAGTCTACAGGCTGAGGCTTTACTCTCTCCAGCACCCCGTATTAAGAAAGCTCAAAAAGCCTCGTCGTCTTATGCGACCCCAGGCAAGACCGTGAAAGTTTCGATCAATAGAACAGCCTGTCAGCCGTTAAACATCCTTAAACATCCGATGTCGCAACGTGCCCGAACCCAATGTCGAATGAGCGTATAAATACCGACGCGAAACAAGAGTGAACCGTTCTTGTGCTGTGGTATACTTCAGCGCTGGACTCGACCATCTTTCACCGTATTGAATCTGGACGCGGGCGTATCCCGCGTTTTGTTGTGTGAGTCGGGTCTGCAAACAAACACACTGGACCGGCAAGCTCTTCATGAGTTGAGCAACCCGGACACAGGGGCAATAAGTTGACAACAGCTGAGACTCCGGAGATCGCTGCCACAGAAGAGCAGCCCGAAAACGGAACTCAGAGGCCTCTTGATCTGCGAACGCTATTCGACGCTGGGGTTCACTTCGGTCACCCTTCAAAGCGTTGGAACCCGAAGATGGAAAAATTCATCTTTGCCAAGCGCGCACGATCACACATCTTCGATCTTGCAAAGACCGTTGAGGCCACTGAGAAAGCCAAGCAGTTCCTGACAGAAGCGTCATCCAAGGGCGCACAGGTCCTTATGGTGGGCACCAAGAAGCAGGCACAGGCAGCGGTGCGAGAGCACGGCTTGCGTTGCGGCGCATGGTTCATTGACCAGCGTTGGCTAGGTGGAATGCTAACCAACTTCCAGACCATCCAGAAGCGTATCGAGCGACTGGTCTACCTGGAAGATGCACTCGCCAAGGGAACCGTCGAAACGCAGACGAAGCGCGAGTCGCTCCGGCTGCAGACCGAGGTGAACCGCCTGAACAAGTTCTTCGGTGGCATCAAGGAGATGGACAAGCTTCCAGACATCCTGTTCATCGTCGACACCCAGAAGGAAGACATCGCCATTCGGGAGGCCCGACGCCTTAAAATACCGATCGTTGCAATCGTAGATACGAACAGCAACCCGGACGATGCCGATTTCATTATCCCAGGCAATGACGACGCTGTTCGCTCAGTTGATCTGATCACGGCACACATTGCTGACGCGATCCTGGAGGGCAAGAACCTCCACCGCACGAGGCTTGAAGAGCGCATGGCTGCGGATGCCGAGCTTGAGGCTCAGGAATCTGCGGCACGGGCTGCTGCACAGGCAAAGGCTGCTGAAAGAGCGGCAGCAGCACAGGCAGACAAGAAGAAGAAGGAAGCAGAAGTTACTGAGGCTGCAAAGGCCGCTGCATCTGCTGCTCCAGAGGCCGAAGCAAAGCCAGCAGCCGAAGCAAAGCCAGAGGCCAAGGCCGATGCGCCTGCCAAGATAGAAGACAAGCCTGCAAAACCTGAAGCCAAAGCCGAGCCCAAGGCAGAAGCTAAAGCAGAAGTAAAAACGGCTGAGAAGAAGCCTGCCGCAAAGGCTGAGGCGAAGCCAGAAGCTAAGACGGAAGCTGCGGCGAAGTCAGCGGCTGAAGCCAAGACCGAAGCTGCTGCTAAGCCAGAAGTTAAAGCGGAAGCAAAAACGGCTGAGAAGAAGCCTGCTGCAAAGGCTGAGGCGAAGCCGAAAGCTGCTGACAAAAAGCCCGCTGCTAAAAAGGACACACCAACGAAGGCGAAAGCCGAGCCAAAAGCCGAAGCGGCTAAGGCCAAAGCTGATGAAAAACCTGAAGCAAAAGCAGAGCCCAAAGAGACCAAGTCCGAAGAGCCAAAGGCCGAGGCGAAGACTGAGCCAGAGCCAGCCACAGACAAAGAGGAAAAGGCCGCAGGTGAGAAGTCTGAGTAAAGCCGCCTGATCTCTGATTAGATCAAGCAGCTATCAAACCTCACATCCTGCATCTCCTACATATCCTGTTAATGGGAACCAGCCGAAAATGACAACGGAAATCTCAACTTCAATGATCCGCGAACTGCGGGACAAGACTGGCGCAGGCGTCATGGACGCAAAGCGCGCCCTTGAGCAGGCGGAAGGCAACTCGGAAAAAGCCGAGGAGCTTCTGCAAGAAAAGGGGCTCGCGTCAGCGGCCAAGCGCTCAGACCGAGTCGCATCCGAGGGAGCGGTCGAGTCCTACATTCACCAGGGTGGCCGCATCGGCGCCATGATCGAGCTCAACTGCGAGACTGATTTCGTGGCTCGCACCGACGACTTCAAGGAACTGGTCAAGAACTTGGCGATGCAGGTGGCAGCAATGTCGCCACGCTTTGTTGACCGTGAATCGGTCCCAGAGGACGCAGGTGAAGTCGCCGATGAAGAGCTGCTAATGGAGCAGGACTACATTCGGGACGCCGGCACCAAGATCGGCGACCTCGTGAAGCAGCTGGCCGCCAAGACCGGCGAGAACATTGTCATCAGCAAGTTCTCACGCTTCGAACTCGGCCAGTAGACAACAGCGACCGGGAGCCTTGCTTGCCAGAGTCATCTTTCGCACGAGTTCTCTTAAAGCTGAGCGGTAATTCGCTCACTGGTGACAACGAATTCGGCATTTCACCGCCCGTTTTGCAAGCTGTGGCGACCGAGGTCCACAAAGCCTGGACCACCGGTGTGCAGATCGGCATAGTGATCGGTGGCAGCAACATCTGGAACGGTGCCACCTACGAAGCCACCGGTATGGACCGCTCGACAGCGGACTACGCCGGGATGTTGGCGACCATCATGAACGCCATCGCCCTGCAAGATGCGCTCGAAAAACTCGGCACCGAAGTTCGCACTCAGTCAGCAATCGCTATGCCGATCGTGACAGAGCCGTACATTCGCAGACGCGCCATTCGCCACATGGAAAAGGGTCGCGTGGTCATATTCGCTGGCGGCACCGGCAACCCGTACATGTCGACTGACACGGCCGCCGCGCTGCGCGGACTTGAAACCGGTGCTAATGCCCTGTTGATGGCGAAGAACAATATCGATGGCCTGTACGACGCCGACCCGAATGTGCAGCCGAACGCTAAGAAGTTCGACCACCTGACTCACCACGACGCGCTGAATCTCAGACTCCAGGCGATCGACAGCACCGCTCTTTCCCTGTGCATGGACAACGAAATGACCATTGCCATCTTTAATCTGTTTGTCGATGGAAACCTGACAAGAGTGCTCAACGGCGAGAACGTCGGGACGCTCATCACTGCGTGACGGTCGGTTGTAGATTAATATTCCCGGAGCTATCCTGCCGCAGGCATTTTTGTGACTGAGGCATGCAGCGGCAGACAGCCAGCGAGTCGAAGGACGGCGTTCGGTGAGGTGCCTTCACAGGCTTCACGCGACGACAGTGGAGGTCCAGATGGTCCAGGAATCGTTAGATGATGCTCGTACGCGTATGGGCGGAGCAGTTTCGTCATTTCGCAGAGAGCTATCGGGCGTGCGGACAAGCCGCGCCAACCCGGCCCTTGTAGAAAGCCTGGACGTCGACTACTTCGGCACGAGGATGCAGCTCAAGGAGCTGGCCCAGATCTCAGCGGGTGATGTGCGCATGCTGATCATTCAACCCTGGGACCAAAATGCAATCGAGTTGATCTCCAAAGCGATTCAGCAGTCAGACCTCGGCATGACGCCGAACATAGACGGTGACCGAATTCGCCTCAACATTCCACCCATGACAGAAGAGCGTCGCAGAGACATGGTCAAGCTGGTGCGGACAAGGGCGGAAGAGGCGAAGGTGGCAGTGCGCAACGTTCGCAAAGATGTGAGAGAGTTCATTCAGGAAATGGAAAAGGACGGGGACATCGGGCAAGATGACTCCCGGCGAGGCCAGGAACAGTTGCAAAAAGTGACCGATGGAGCAGTGGCCGATATCGACGAGTCCAGCGCTGCCAAAGAGACCGAGGTAATGCAGGTCTAAGACCGACCTCTCACACAGGCATTTGGTTTTTTGGGCCTCGGGCCTTCAGGCTCGAAAAAACCGTCAACCAGCAGTCCTATCTGAAACCATGACATCCACTGTGCCGGACAAGGCGGGCAACCTTGCTGGCTCCCAGGCCGCCCGGGAGCAGCAGAACGGTGTCGGACCTGTACCCGCACCGGGTACCAAAAACTCCAACGCAGCGGAGATGAAGATCCCGCGCCACGTTGCCATCATCATGGATGGAAACGGCAGATGGGCATCGTCACGTGGCCTTCCCCGCTCCGAGGGTCACCGCGCAGGGTATGAGAACCTGCGCCGAGTAGTTACGGCCGCAGCACAGTCCGGTGTGGAATATTTGACACTGTTCGCATTCTCAACCGAAAACTGGGACCGCCCGAACGAAGAGGTCACTGGAATTCTGGCGCTTGCCGCAGAGGTGATACGAGTAGAGACAGAAGAGCTGCATGGCAACGGCATCAGGATCAAGCATGTGGGACGGTTGGATCGGTTACCAAAAGAGCTGCAAGATCAAATCGCCGAAGCGGTCGAACTGACTCGCAACAACCAGGGCATGACGCTGGGAATTGCGTTCGATTACGGCGGCCGGTACGACGTTGTTCAGGCTATCCAACGCATGATTAAGGAAGGGATCTCACCGGACGATATCACCGAGGAGATGGTCTCGAACTACCTCTTCACATCATCTGTGCCCGACCCTGACCTCGTCATTCGCACCGGTGGAGAATTCAGAATCAGCAACTTCCTGCTGTGGCAGTCTGCGTACGCCGAGTTCTACTCTTCCGAGGTTCACTGGCCGGAATTCGACGGAGGTCAGCTACACAAGGCGTTTGAGGTCTACACTCGCAGAAACCGCAGGTTCGGCAGGGTTTAGGCAGGCAGCAAGCTGCGTTTTGCGGTGTGTCATAAGTTGATGATCAATAGGTGTGTGAACGAATGTGCGTAATCCTCCCTCCGAAGATGGGAGGGAGTTAGAGGGTGGGTGCCGGGTGCAGCGTTCTCGGTGGTTCACAGGTAGCTGCTCGACTGAAAATGTGGCCGTGCCACTGTCATCCCGACCGGGGGCACCCGCTTGCGGGTCCAGGGATCTGAGCGGCGTGCCGCGTTTCTGATGTGGTACGGCCACCCGAGATATCCTGAATCAACCTCAGAATGACACACATACCTACAGTCTCTGGCTCGTCTGAACAACAAAACGCGTCTGCCACTCCAGAGCTCCGCTCTTCCGGTCTCAAAACCCGGCTTATATCTGCCGCTGTCGGCATTCCCATCGTCCTGCTCGCAATACTCGCGGGCGTCCCCGGCATATCCGCCCTCGTCATCACCGCTGCACTCATCGCCGGATACGAGCTTTCGGTGATGGTTCCGAGGCGTCGGCAAGGAAATAGCCAGTTCTTACTGGTCATCGCAACGCTAACCGCGGGCGGTGTCGTCGTAGCAACCGCCCCAATCGAATACTCGGTGCCGCTATTTGCCTTCGGAGGAGGATTAGGACTCACAGGGATCTTCAATTCGTACTGGTATCGCCACAACCCGCACCGCACGAAAGCGCTAGTCGTCGGAATCGCAGCCCTCTACTTCGGCATCACCCTCGCACACGCAGCACCGCTCGCAGCCGAAGACGACGGTCGGCGCTGGATCCTATTCGCAATACTCGGCACATTCGCCGTCGACACCGGAGCCTACTTCGTCGGTCGAGCCATCGGTCGTCACAAGCTGGCGCCAAAGATCAGCCCTAAGAAGACATGGGAAGGAGTGTTCGGTGGAGCTGCCGCAGCCATCGGCGTGCTCCTCGCACTCGGCGCGATCCTTGATCTGCCAATCGCCGTTTGGGAAGCAGCGCTACTCGGCCTCGCCATCACAGTCTCCGGAGTTCTAGGCGATCTATTCGAATCGTGGCTCAAACGTAAAGCCAATGTGAAGGATTCAGGGCGTATCATCCCTGGCCACGGCGGCATACTGGACCGCATCGACTCCCTTGCACCGAACCTCGTAGTCGTATACTGGGCCGTCCAGCTACTGGAGATCTAATGGACCGTAAACGGCTCGTCATACTCGGATCAACCGGCTCAGTCGGCAGGCAAACACTCGACATCGTCCGAGCATTCCCCGACGCATTCGACGTTGTCGGGCTGTGTGCGGGCAAAAACCTGGACCTGTTCAAGGACCAGGTTGACGAGTTCAATCCTCGCTACATCAACACAGTTGCATCGCTAGGCATACACAACGGCGCATCACAGATACCTGCAGAAGAGATCGCTTCGCTACCCGAAGTGGACATCGTGATGGGTGCAACGGTCGGCTGCGCAGGAATGGGTCCCGCGCTCGCAGCGATAGACGCAGGAAAGACCCTAGCCCTCGCCAACAAAGAGGTCATCGTCATGGCGGGCGAAGTGCTCGTGCGCCGTGCAAGCGAAAGCGGCGCAACCATTCTCCCCGTGGACAGCGAACCATCTGCGATCTGGCAGTGCTTAGAGGGTGAAGAGACACCTCCCGCGAAGTTCATCATCACCGCATCAGGCGGGGCGTTCAGAGACCGTACGTGGGAATCGCTACACGATGTGACACCTGCTGAGGCGTTGAAGCACCCGACATGGACGATGGGTGCAAAGATCACCGTCGACTCAGCAAGCCTCATGAACAAGGCGTTCGAGGTGATCGAGACTCGCTGGCTCTTTGACATCCCGTACGAGCAGATAGACGTACTTATTCACAGGCAGAGCATCATCCACTCGATGGTCGAGTTCGTTGACGGTACGGTCAAGGCGCACCTGGGGCCAACCGACATGCGGCATCCAATCCAGTACGCGCTGTTCTATCCGGCCCGATACGAAAACCCAACTCTGCCACGCTTTGATCCCGTTAAAACAGGCTCGCTAACATTTGAGGCCATGGACCCATCTCTCTACCCTTGCTTCGAGCTAACACTCGACTACGCTAAGAGAGGCGGTACATGGTCTGCGGTGCTTGCCGGAGCGGACGAAGCTGCGGTCTCGCTGTTCCTGGATGGCAGGATCAGGTTCACGGAAATCCCGGATGTGGTTGCTTCCACTCTGGCAGCCCACAGCCCAATCATGGAACACTCGATAGAAGACGCAATACAGGCTGCGGCCTGGGCAACTGAACACACGCTGGCACAGCATTCGGCAGGCGCAACGATATAGCGCGAATGGCCCGGAGTAATGCTGCTGGCACATTCCCTTGTGAAATCCCACAGAACATCTCACGAAAACGAAACTAGTTTCTGATCTATGGATACATTCTTCTTTGGCGTCCTGACCTTCCTGCTGGTACTCGGACCGCTGGTGATCCTTCACGAATTCGGCCACTTCTTCGTCGCCAAGCTCTTCGGCGTCAAGGTCCTCGAATACGGCTTTGGCTTCCCGCCAAAAGCAGCCGGTTGGTGGACAGGAAAAACGGTCATTCACCTGACCGGTGAGACATGGTTCGCGCCCGAACCTGCAGACGACGCTGACGAACCCGTCGCCATCCCAGCAACCGCTGGAGCAGAAGTGCCGACCGTCGACGACTACCGGTTCGAATCGGCTATGCCCGAACAGGCGAACAGGCCAAAGGTCGGCGACATCATCACCGTACGGGCTGTCGAACCTGTGCCCGGCCGCGTCGAAGCGACCGTAATTCGGCCGAACACAACGATCGACGAAGACGAGCACGCAGGCGGCCAGGTATTTATAGGCAAGGTCAAGAAGATCAACGACGACCAGTTGGTCCTCGCAGACATGCTCTGGTCGTTCAACTGGCTACCACTCGGTGGGTTCGTTCGGCTTCTCGGGGAAGAAGACCCAACAGCTGAAGGTAGCCTCGCATCAAAAGGCCGCGGCCCACGCATTGCCGTTATGGCCGCAGGTGCTGTGGTGAACGCCATCATCCCGTTCATCCTGCTACCGCTCGTCCTGCTCATCCCGCAAGACGTGGAGGTCGGCGATGTGATCATCAGCAGCGTCTTCCCCGGCTCTCCTGCTGCCGAAGCGGGAGTGAGAGCAGGCGACCGCGTCGTTCGGGTTGACGGCAGAGATATCGATACTGTCGGTGACTTGCAGAGCGCGGTTACGCTCAAACTTGGCGCAGGAAGCACGTGGGAAGTCATGCGCGGCCTGCCCGACCCATTCGCAAGGCCCGGCGAGCCGCAGTACCAGTACACGGGTGAGATCGAAGAGTTGAGGATGACGCCGCGCTGGAGACCGCCGAGCAAGACCGTTGTGATCGACGTGGACAATCCGAGCTTGCAGTTGAGCATTGGCGAAGCGAGGCTTTACGACCGCTTCGCCGGAACTTCAAACAGCGTTCGAGTCGTCAACAGCATGACTGACAGCTCGACTGAGATCTCGTTGCAGGACGCCCTGCGCTTCGATACAGGTGCGCAACTCGGTGATGTGATGCACATAGTTCCTGACGGCAGGGATTCGCAGACCAGTTCCGACATACCGATAAGCGAAGCCAGGCTCCTCGACAACGACCTCGGTGTCAACACTCGTGTGCAGGAAGGTGCGGTCGGCGTCCTGATCGCAACCCAGAACATTCGCACCGTTCGAGAGTCCGAAAACTTCTTCGCTGCATGGCCCACTGGCGCTCGACAAGCGTGGGATTCGATAGTCCTCACGCGCAACGCCATTACCGGCATCGCAGTCGGTTCCCAGAACCCCCAGTTCACAGAAACACCGACCTTCACCGGCCCTGTTGGCATCGGTCAGTTAACCGGTGAAATCGCCGTTGCCGACGCCTCTTTTTCAGCGAAGCTAACGACTCTTGTGAGCCTCGCAGCAGTGATCAGTTTCTCACTGGCGTTAATCAACATCCTGCCGATTCCAGCACTGGACGGCGGTCGCATCTTCTTTGTGTTGATCGAGATGGCGCGAGGCGGAAAGCGCATATCTCCGGAACGTGAAGGACTGGTGCACCTGGCAGGCTTCGCAGTTCTGCTGGCGTTCATTGCCGTCATCTCGGTGCAGGACATAGGCCGAATCTTCAGAGGCGAAAGCTTCTTCTAGGTGGCGCAGCCGCGTTTTGCCGCGTGCGGCGTTTTCCGGTGCGACGCAGGTTGCCGTTTGATCTGGTAAGTGGCTGTACGCCTTAAGTCCTCCCTCCCTGTCAGGGAGGGAGTTAGAGGGTGGGTGCTGCGGCAGCAAGCTGTGTTTTCCGATGGATCACAAGTTGCCACTCAAATGAAAACGCGGCACGCCGGGTGGGGCGATCCATCGGACACTAGTCTCTCCATGAGCAACCAACTGTCGATAAATATCATCCCTCCGACCAATCAGCTCACCCAAACTCGACGCTCCCAACCACGCACCGGTAGACTTCTCTTGAACAACTGGGAGAACAACCCGGAAGATCACCGTGCGATGCCAGCCCCAATAACTCGCACATCCACTAAAAAGTGACCGGCAGGTCGAGAACGAAACATGTTTCAACGGGACCAGACATACGTCGTTGATATCGGCGGCGTGAAAGTTGGTGGCGGCAACCCGATAGTCGTCCAGTCGATGACCGACACCGACACCGCGGACATCGAAAAAACCGTCACGCAGGTAAAGCAGCTTGCAGACGCCGGCAGCGAACTGGTCCGTGTCACAGTCAACAACGACGACGCTGCAAAAGCTGTTCCTGAGATCAAAAAGCGGCTCGAAGACCTCGGCTGCAACGTGCCGATCATCGGTGACTTCCACTTCATCGGTCATCGGTTGCTACACGACAACCCTGAGACAGCAAAGACGCTCGCCAAGTTCCGCATCAACCCCGGCAACGTCGGCCGTGGGCTGCGCCGTGACGACAACTTCACCACATTTATCGAGATAGCGCGTGACCTTGGCAAGCCGGTGCGGATCGGGGTAAACGCAGGCAGCCTCGACCCCGAAGTGCTGGTTGCAAAGATGGACGCCAACTCTGCCACGGCAAACCCCAAATCCGGAGACGAGGTAGAGCGTGAAGCGCTGATCGAAAGCGCAGTCTCCAGCGCCGAAGCCGCCATGAACCTTGGCCTGCCGGAAGACAAGATCATCGTCTCGTGCAAAGTCTCACGCCTGCCACAGATGGTCGAAGCATATCGCCAACTTGCTGACCTCATGAAGTTCCCGTTGCACCTGGGGCTGACCGAAGCAGGCATGGGAACCAAAGGCATTGTCGCCACCACCTCTGCCCTATCCGTATTGTTGTACGAAGGCATCGGCGACACCATTCGCTCATCGCTAACACCCGAAGTCGGCGGTGACCGAACGAAAGAGGTCCGACTCTGCCAGGAGATTTTGCAGGCGCTCGACCTCCGGTCATTCCGGCCCGCTGTCACCGCTTGCCCCGGATGCGGCCGCACAACCTCGACGCTTTTCCGTGAGCTTGCGCAGGACATCCAGGGCTATATGGACGCCAAGATGTCGGAGTGGCACAGTCGCTATCCCGGCTCTGAGGAACTGAAGGTCGCCGTGATGGGCTGCGTGGTCAACGGCCCCGGAGAATCTCGAGCCGCGAATATCGGAATCTCTCTCCCCGGCAGCGGCGAGACCCCGCGTGCTCCGGTGTTTGTCGATGGCGAACGCAAGACGTTCTTGCAAGGCGACAGGGTTGCCGAAGAGTTCATCGAAATGGTCGACGCCTACGTAGACAACCGCTGGGGCTCGAAAGAGACCGTGCCAGCAGGCGACTAAGCAGCAAGCTGCGTTCTCCGGTGCTTCACGGCTAGTCCTCTTGCAGTGGAGTGCCAGCCATTTGTCATCCCGACCGCGGGGCACCCGCTTGCGGGTCAAGGGATCTGACCGGTCTCACATCAAAGCGGCCTGTCCGAGTAAGAGACCGTTCGACTTTGCTCTGGGAACACACCGACCCACCCTCTAACTCCCTCCCTGTGAGGGAGGGAGAACAGGCACTACACAACTGCCTTTAAATTGATCGTCAACGTGTGCCACACCGGAATACGCCGCACGCGGTGCTCGCCGTGTCAAAACTTGCAGTAGCCGCCTCTCGTGATTCACAGGTACCATCAGCCCTCCGGGCTGTGAGGCGCAGCACCTTGCTCGCCCACAAAATCCACCTCGCACCGCCCAAACTCGAAAAGACCAATCAACCACATGCGCTCATCTCGACTCTTCGGAAAAACCTTACGCAACGCGCCTGCCGATGCTGAAAACGTCAGCCACCAGCTACTCACCCGCGCCGGCTACATCCAGCAAGTCGCCGCTGGAATCTTCTCCTTCATGCCGCTCGGCTGGCGGTCCGTTAAGAAGATCAAAGCCATCATGCAGGACGAGATGGACAACGCAGGAGCGCAAGAGATCAACATGCCTGTGATCCAGCCGCTTGACCTGTGGGAGCGCTCTGGCCGGGCAGACACCTACATTCCGCCTCTTTCGAAGTTCGAAGACCGACGAGAACGCGGCATGGTACTGGCGCCAACGCACGAAGAGACCACGGCGCTCATGGCCGCAGCAGGCATCACCAGCTACCGTGACCTGCCGTTCAACCTCTACCACATCCAGACCAAATTCCGTGACGA
>JAJCYX010000089.1 GCA_029262715.1 Chloroflexota bacterium | reverse complement strand
TCACCATGAAATCGGTTGCGCCAAGCTGCTTTGCCTTCAGCATCGTGCTCTTCTGATCCTGTGCAGAAGCCATCAAGACCGGAGTATCGCGAAACGATTTGTTGCTCTTAAGTTGATCGAGAACCATCAGGCCGTCAACCTGCGGCATCGTGACATCGAGGACGACCAGGTTGGGACGGAACTCATTCATCGCCGCCAACATGCCGACACCTGACTCCATTTCCATGACCTCATAACCTGCGCCTTCGAGGACGATCACCATCAGCGTGCGCACGTCAACTTCGTCATCCACCACGAGGACCTTTGTCTTCGCCATATCAGTCTCCAATAACTCAAACCGCATAGTCGAGCCCGCTTCTCCGGGCCTATCTCCGAGTTGTCAGAGTTCTGGCCCATCATCGCAGTGTCGGAGATTGACCACCGACGCGGCATCCGCAACCTCACCGGTCTCAGTTAGGTAGCCGTCGCAATCTTTCGTCACACACCAACCTCCTAATTTGCGGCAATCGTGCGAGACAAAACGCCACCGAGACACAGCAGTAACCGTATTGCCACACTCTTGCTAGTATCTGCTGACATCTCTGTTGCGACGGAAAATCGATGTAATTGCTACCTGAATCGCCAAGACTGAACGTGCCGAAATCCTCCATGTGGCTGCGTCGACTGCTCAGATGAGTCGGTTTCTCAATCCAACTGAGCGTTTCTGAAACATAACGTCAAAAAGGAACCTGACAATCATGTCAATGGCAGACAACTGGCCGAACATGGACAAGGACCTGGAAGAGCGTATCGACAGCCTTGTCGGTGTGTTGCCGCTGCGTAGGAAGAAGATGTTTGGCACCAGCGCATGGTTTCTCGACTCAAACGACCTCATGCTGGCCGGTGTGTGGGGTGACGGCGTGATGGTGCGGGTCGGGCAGTCAGAAGCGGGTACGCTGATCGCAAGCGGAGAGGCCGAACAGTTTGACCCTATGGGCGGTCGGCCAATGCGGGAGTATGTCTATCTCGACTCTGAGAAAATATCCGAGGACAGTGATCTGGTTGAATGGATAGAGCGTGCAGCCGGGTTTACCAGCACGCTTCCTGCTAAGAAGAAAAAGGCGAAAAAGAAGAAGAGCTAAGCTGCCAGGACGAGTCCACATTGCCAAACAACATCACATACACCGTCACAACGGTTGCTGGCAGTCGGCAGCACGTCGTAGAGGGCCCTGCTGACAACCTGGTTGTCTCTACGCTGATAGATCAAGCCTACTCAGGCGACTACCCCGGGTTCTATCTCCCGAACCCTCCAACCTTCTACACGCTCTCAAACGTGATATCGGTTTCGTTTGAGGGCGGTATTCCGGAAGTGGTTCAAGAGGTCGAACGCAGAATGGGGTTCGCGGTTGAAGACGATCGTGAAGCGGACGACAGCGAAGACGAATAGGACCGGCCAACGATCCTCTACAGGTGTCGAATCGCGGTCTAAAGCCAACTCTGGGCGCGGGTAGATATTCGTCTACACAACTTAGTTTAGGCTAAACACGACATCAAACTGTTCAACACCGACACCGATCTAACGAAACCGATAAAGCGTCGCGTCACTTAGTCCAGGTCCGCTCCTGCTCCACCTGCCCAGGCGCCCTTGGCCATCATGCCGCCGTCCACGGTCACACTCTCACCGGTCATAAACGCGGCACGGTCGCTCGCCAGGAACAGCACGACACCGGCGATCTCCTCAGGCTGGCCAACGCGGCCGATCGGATGGTCTTTTCCATAGTCCACAAGAGCTGCATCCAGTTCAGCGCCTGAAACACCACTCGCGTTATGAACCATCGGGGTGTTGATCGTTCCCGGATTGACCGCCAGTACCCTGATGTTGTCCTTCGCGAAGTCGAGCGAAAGCTGTCGCATCAGCGAAAGGTCACCGCCTTTACTCGCCGCGTAAGCCGAAACTCCTGGCATCGACTGAATTCCCTGCACGCTTGCCGAGCTAATGATCACACCGCCACCCGCATTTCTCATGTGGGGGATGCAGAACTTCGCCATCAAGAAGCGGCTTTTCAAGTTCACGTTAATAATCCGGTCCCAGTCCGCCTCGGGCAGCTCGACGGCATCGAGGTACGAAGTTGGCGGCTGAATACCCACATTGTTGAACAGGATGTCCACACCGCCGAACGCCTCAACCGTCGCATCGACAGTCTTCTTGCAGCCTTCGGCGGTTCCGGCATCGGCCTCAACGAACAGTCCGCGGCCCGCACGATCATCCATCTTCGCAACCGTTTCATTGCCAGCGGCAGCGTTCAGATCCATCACCGTTACATTGGCACCCTCGTCTGCGAAGGCGAGCGACGCCGCTCCGCCGATTCCGAGTGCACCGCCTGTGACGATGACCGTTTTACCATCGAACTCACCCATAGCTACCTGCCTTTTCGCGTTCTGTTTAGTCTAAACCGCAGTTGAATCAACGTTGAAACCGGCGCGGGCAGGATAGCACCGTGATGGTGAGCCTGAGCCGGTTAGGTTGCAGACGATGCACGCTGTTTGCCTGCCCAGGTGGTCCGAAGTGCGGTTCACGCGGCTGGATGCGGGCGAACTGCGGTGGCAACCGTGAAAGACGAAGAGATATTTTGCCAATCGGCGGCCGGATCGTAGCTATTCGGTCAACCTACACAGCCTCGTCTAGCTGATCCAGGGTATTTGAGAAGTCCTCAGGTTTGCCGGGCAGGGATGTCATTGGGGTTATTCTCACGCTTGGCACACTTAAAGTGACCGTCGTCCCCTCTCCCAAAACGCTCCGAAGATCGTTCTGCCCACCGTGCAGATCGACAATCTGTTTCGAGATGAAAAGCCCTATTCCGGTTCCAGAAGTCGCCGAATCAAGGGCGTCAGGCGTTCTGTAGAACAGGTTAAACAGCTTGGCCTGGTCTTCCTGTGCTATCCCACGCCCATTGTCTTCAACACACACCGTCCAGCTATCTCCATCAATTGCCGATCTGACTATCAGCTGGCTGCCATTTGGAGAGTATTTAGAGGTGTTACTGATCAGATTGGTCAATACTTGAGTAAATCTTGTCGGGTCGATCTCCAACCATGCCTCTTTGTGTTCTAGAAATGGATCAATCGATTGCTGCTTCTCACTCAAGATCGTGAAGAAGCTGTCGATTGTCGTATGAAGGAGGTCGATCAGCTCAGTCTCTTCCCGGGTGAACTCGGTTCCGGCGCGCACCGTCATTGACACACCGAGTTCCCGTCCGAACCTGGCGGTGCCTGGTGCCACAGGATCACTGGGTGATGACTGGCATCTTTTGACGAAAAACTGCATCAGAACCCTTTGGACGGGCGCGCCCGCACGCAGGTTTGGTGGATCGTAGATACTCGGTCATAGACCGAAGCGCATTCCCTCCGCACGGCAAAGGTGACCGAAATATTCCAGTGCAGGCTGACGCCTAAATGCCAGAGAGAACTCAATTGCCGTTACGAATCCCCACATTCCCGAACATCAAACTCAACCGAACCTCGTTATTGATGGTGTTTGCTCTAACCGCTGTTGTGGCGGTCGCATGCGCAGGCTCCCGAGGTGGTGGTGGAGACTTTGGGATCGACACATACCAGTCTGGCGGGGTTCTCGATGGGCGAGAGACCAGTTACCAGGAAGTGCTTGACCAGGGTAAGCCAGTCGTTCTCAACTTCTGGGGAGGCCTCTGCCCGCCGTGCCGTGCTGAAATGC
>JAJCYX010000088.1 GCA_029262715.1 Chloroflexota bacterium | reverse complement strand
GGGAATGAAGGGTGTCCCGCAAGCAGATTTAACCGGTGCAGGTATACGCGCCGAGTTCCTCGCTGGAATCAAAGATGAGGCGTGGGGCTACTGCACAGTCTTCGCCGTCGAAGGCGTAGATCTTGACCCGGACGCTGTTC
Organism: Chloroflexota bacterium; assembly: GCA_029262715.1. Classification (GTDB taxonomy): domain Bacteria; phylum Chloroflexota; class Dehalococcoidia; order Lucifugimonadales; family Lucifugimonadaceae; genus JAJCYX01. The sequence continues at coordinate 3,558 of JAJCYX010000088.1, read as the reverse complement.
GTGGGCAGATGGCCGACATCGGGCGCTCTCCCGTCGTTGCAGGTTCAGGCACGCTGATCAAAGTCCACGTCCACATGGAAGATCCCGGAGTTGCGCTTTCGTTGGGCTTGAAGCTTGGCACTCTCTCGAACATCGATATCCACAACATGGACGAACAGGCGCGAGAGTGGGCTGACAACCGTGCTGCTGAATCACAGAAAGAACCAGCTGAAACAGCCAGCTTCACAACCGCTGTCGTTGCAATAGCCCTCGGAGACGGCATCAAAGAGCTGTACCAGAATGCAGGACTAGGTGCCGTTCAAATCCTGGCTGGCGGCGACACCATGAATCCGAGCACAGCGGAAATTGTCGATGCGATAGAACGCGCTCCTTCCAACTCCGTGATCGTTATGCCAAATAACAAAAACGTGATCGGAACCGCTCGACAGGCGGTCGAACTGACGGTGAAAGAAGCTCGTCTACTTGAAACACGCTCGATGCAGGCCGGACTCGCAGCGTTGCTCGAGTTTTCGCCTGACCGAGAATTAGACAAAAACGTCTCGCAAATGGAAGAGCCCCTCTCGATCGTCCGGAGCGGCTCAGTAACAAAGGCGATTCGGGACGCGCTTCTAGACGGAGTTGCAGTCCGGCGCGGACAGTACATGGGCGTGCTAGATGAAAAGCTGGTAATGGCCGGTGACAGCGCACTCGATGTGCTAATCCAGATGCTCGCAGGACAGGTAGACGAAGAATCGCTGGTTACTATCTACGGTGGAGCCGATCTTGAACCCGACGGACTGGCGAACGCCGAGAAGAAGCTTTCGATGAGGTTGCCAGGTGTTGAGATTGAAACGGTCTCAGGTGGACAGCCGGACTACGATTTCCTGCTCTCGATCGAGTAACCTGCAGCAAAAATCGTCCCAAGGAGCATGCTCGATGTCTATCGCAGTTGTTACCGATAGCACTTCCGATCTACCAAAAGAACTAGCTGAGCAGTACGGAATTACGATCGTACCGCTCTATGTTCACTTCGGCGATGAAGAATTTCGTGACGGCGTAGACATCCAGAGCGATGAGTTCTACGCCCGTCTTCAGTCAGGGAAGGTATTCCCGACAACGTCAGCGCCGTCCGCCGGCGTTTTCATGGAGGTCTACCGAGAGCTGGCGAAGGACCACGATGGGATCGTGTCTGTCCACCTCTCTTCAAAGGTAAGCGCTACCTATTCCGCAGCGCTCCAAGCGGCCAATGAGGTTAAGAGCGAAGGGATCACCGTCGAGACGGTCGATTCTCTACAGGCATCGATGGCCCTCGGCCTTGTCGCAATAGGCGCAGCAAAAGCCGCAGCAGACGGAGCATCGTTGGACGAGGTCGTGGAGCTATCGAAATCGCTAAGTGCCCGCGCCACCTTCACCGGACTGGTCGAAACGCTGGAGTACCTGCAAAAAGGTGGCAGAATTGGTAAGGCACAGGCTCTGCTCGGATCGCTATTACGCATCAAACCGATACTGGCGCTGGTTGACGGAGAGGCGCACGGAACGGAGCGTGCGAGAACTCGGTCACGGGGAATAAAGCGCATCAAGAGCCTTGTTGAAGAAGCGGTCCCGCTAGAGGCACTGAGCGTCCTCTACACAACGGACCACGATCTCGCTGTCGAGATCGCATCCGACCTGTCCCCGTGCGCACCTGACGGCAAGCCGCTTATCGCTCAACTTGGCCCAGTCGTTGGCACGTACCTCGGACCCGGCATGCTAGGGTTCGGCATGATCCGTGCCGAGTAATCCTCAAGAACAGCGAACAGTCCTGTCGCACTGACATTTCTCTGTGTTTGCTGGCATCATCGCGTACGATTTAGCGCGCCTCTTTTTCACAACTTCTCCGAACCCAATGCCTGCAAGAGCGTCCAGAACTAACGCCCAAGTTTCATCAGTCGAGGCCGAGAACAGGCTTCGTCGCGTGCTGCTGCACGAGCGAAGCCTTGGATACAGCGACCGTGCTGTGGTTGGTGGACTCGACGCTCTGCTGAGTTCGTTCGGAGAAATGGTTCCCTGGCTGAACAACCTTCCGCCACGCGAATCGCTGCGATACTCGGAACTGGGACCGGGAGAGCGGCAGATATGGGTCGAAAACGTGCTGCAAAAGCTCGGCCCCGAACCTGCGCGATCATCCGGTATTCGCACTCAAAATGAACCTGGCGCGGCTGGCAGTCGAAATCCAAAAGCCGGAAACAACGACTCCAACACAGGCCGTAAGCGCGCTGCCCCAAAACGAGCCCGTAAGCCTGCTGCAGACACTGCAAAAGCCCCGGAGTCTTTGACGACGCAGACAACGGAACTCGGCTTTCTGACTAAGCCCACGGTGAACAAGCTGTTGAAAATCGGCATCACAACGCTTCACGACCTCCTCTGGCTCTTCCCAAATCGGCATATCGATTACTCAAACCCCACCAAAATCGGCTTGCTTGAGTTAGATCAGGAGACGACGGTCATTGGTCACGTCGTGCGAACCGAAAAGCTATCGATAGGACGTGCAGGTGCAGCTCGCGTACTGGTCAGTGACGGAACCGGGCTCGTCAGCGTCACCTTTTTCGGTCAGCCGTATCTCGCGGCCAGCTTGAAATCTGGGACCAACATCGCTCTAAGCGGCAAAGTGAATGAGTACCGTGGGCAGGCGCAGCTAGAGAACCCTGAGTACGAGGTCATGGACCGGAGTACGGATTCTCTCACCCATGCCGGCAATTTGCTCCCCGTTTACCCTACGACTGAAGGACTGCCGCAACGGACGTTGAGAAAAGCTACGCGTGCAGCACTTGAGATCGGTCTACCGCTCGTAAAAGAGACACTTTCACCAGATCTTCTCGACCGACAGCAATTGCCTGCTCTCAATAAGGCAATCTCAGACATGCACTACCCGGCACTGGTGTCTGATCAAGCCAAAGCTCGCAGAAGACTCGCGTTCGATGAACTGCTGCTGAACCAGCTACTTGTGCTTCGTAACCGGCAGAACTGGCAATCACGCACAGGTTCACCCCTGATACAGGACGGCCACGCGGTAACTGACCGATTCCTTTCGGGCCTCGAATTCGAATTGACGGACGATCAGCGGTCTACGCTTAGTTCGCTCCTCGACGACATGGCAACCGGAATACCGATGGCACGCCTACTCCAGGGGGAAGTTGGTAGCGGCAAGACGATCGTCGCCCTGTCAGCGATTCTCGCCAGCGTGGTCAATGGGTTTCAAGGCGCGTTTCTTGCACCCACCGAAGTGCTCGCAGAACAGCACTTCCTCAGCACCACTCGACACCTCGGCGGCGAACCGAGCCCACTATTTCCATCCTCAGTCACGCAGGCCAGTGCATACGGTCTGAGCGAATCGCCGATCACCGTTGGACTGCTCACCGGTAGCCAATCGCCGGCAATCAAATCGAAGATGCATGAGTTGATCGCAGCCGGAGAGGTCGACATCGTAATCGGCACCCATGCGCTGCTGCAGGACACCGTCGATATTCCGAACCTCGCCCTTGCAGTTGTAGACGAGCAGCATCGGTTTGGAGTGGAGCAACGCGCAGCACTTGGCAAGCG
>JAJCYX010000087.1 GCA_029262715.1 Chloroflexota bacterium | reverse complement strand
AAGAAGAATGGTCTGGGCGTAGCGGATGTCCTCGATGGGGAACGGCATTCCGCGGTCGAGACCGAGCGAGCGGACCGTTGCGGCGGCTGCCGACGACATGCAGAAGCGGCCGTTATAGTCGATGTTCGGCGTGTCGAGCGCGACCCGTGCAAACTTGCCAAGCAGGTAAGCCTTCTCGTTCGTGAGTGCGCCGCTGCCAAAGACGGCAACCGAATCACGCCCGTGATCATCTGCAGTTTGGATCAGGTTGGTCGCGATGAGATCAAGAGCCGTGTCCCAGTCGGCACGCTCCAACTCTCCAAGACTGTTGCGGATTAGCGGTGTTGTCAACCGATCAGGGTGGCGCAATAGTTCGCTGGAGGTCCATCCCTTCACGCACATTGCACCCCTGTTTACCGGGAACTGTGAATTACCTGAGAGAGTGGGCGAATCAGCACTTCCGGTGAAAAGCATGCCGCACTGGAACGCACAATAAGGGCAGTGCGTTGAGGTGGATGTCGTGGCCTGATGTTGTGCTGTTGTCATAGTGGTTCCGCGACGATGGCCGCGGAACTAAGGTATGACTCTTTATGGTTCCTCGTGTTTCTAAACACGAAACTTCTCGTTTCACAGAGGTTAACTTTTTGTGCCGATTTCGTGTCAGCTGGCCAAAAAATCATGACATAGGCGAAAAATGTCGATGTGACGTTCGCTCATGGATCAAGATGCTTTTTGCCAGCTGATAGAGCGATCTAATTCCGCACGGGTATTGGTATGGACAGGTGACACCAGAACGCCAAAATTCATTCGAGTGCGACGTCAATCTCAAAAGTTCTTGATACTGTCCCGTTAGGCCCACCAACTACCAGTTTCAGGTGCTCTCAGATGTTGAAGCTGATAGAGACCTTGTCGCGTGCTTCGGCCGCTCAAGCTTGATGCCGGTCCAGGTTCAGAGCAGAGATATCGACTGATGATGCAACGTTCGCTATCAATTCAGCGATGGCAACGGCACTGATTGGCGCGTAGTAAATTCTTTCCGCTGCGTGGCCTGCGGATACGAAAGCGTTGTCCCAGTTCGGAGCTTGTCCGATGTAGGGGAGGCCGTCCGGAGTGACCGGCCGGAGGCGGGCGGTTTGGCCCGAGATCCGGGCAGTTTAGACCCTTTCAAAGAGGGTTGATGCCTTGCCGCGTAAGAGCTCCACCGCTTCGTTAGTTGTCGATCGGTCGAACCCAACGTCTTCTCGTGTCGCTCCGACGGTCGAATCGGTGAGTCTCTTCCTGAGAACCACTCCCGACACCTCTACTGCCTCGAATCCCACTTCAAGAGGAGGCTCGTCATCGGGCCCTGACTGAGCCAGGTACACAAGTTGTGCTCGTTGCGGTGTGATAGGCAACGGTGATCCTATCTACTCAGCACACGCCCCTGTCCACGGACCGAGCGCGAGCAGGACAGAGTCCCCCAGAACCCGCGCTCCAGCATCAGTAACCACCCCTCGGGCTCCTACCGTTGACATCACTGCTTAACAATCCGACGACCTGTCCAGCGGTGTATTCCGCACCGTATTTTTCGGCTGCCTGTATTGCCGACAGCGTGAGCCTGTAGGAATCGAGAGTAGGTTCAACATTCGACAGCAGCGCTGCGGCGGTGTCCGCTGTTACCCATGTGCTGACCTGTGGCATGTCTTGCGGTTGAATCCACGATGTGTCCACGCCCTCTCGAGCTCTGTCGGACTGCCACTTTCTCAACTCCTCCGCTCGCTCTTCTGTAAGGGCACACCTCAGATATGGAGTTTCTTCAAAACCATGATCGATGCCAGTCTCTTCAGGGAGGACCTGCGCAAGCTCTCGATGCAGCTGCAGGGTTCGGGGCGCCAATGCCAGCATCGCAGGGTCCACCGTGTACGCGTATGGCGTCTGCCAACCACCAGACGTGCCAGAAGCTTCACTCGCCAGGGCATCAGCCTCGACGACGGTGACACTGTGACCTGCCTTCGATAGTTCGTAGGCGTTCAGGCAGCCGATGATTCCGCCGCCGACTATTGCGACGTCGGCAATAGTGCCTCTGGACAAATGACATCCCTTCTTATCTGCAGCAGCCTTGGGTCGTAGAAGCACTCAACCTCGGTGCGCCTTCGATGGACCATCACCGGGTGCAGCGATTGTGACCGGAGGCAACAGATTGATTCAGCTAGTCGTTTCTGCACAGCATTCGATGACATTTCGGTGGTGGTGTCGTAGCAACCGAGGACGGGGAATTAGCTCGCAGATCTTGGAACCGGCAGCCCATTTAACGAGTGCATTCTTGGGACTGAATAAATAGTTGATAATGTGGCCCACACGTGACCTCTCTTTTCCATCGATTCCCGGATACTCACGATGAAAACTCAGTACGAATCAAAGGTGAACAGATGACCAGAACTACCTCATCACAACCGCATCATGGTGTTCGTAAAGATACTGATGTGCCAGTTGAGATGAGGGATGGCACGGTGCTCTACGCGGATGTGTACCGACCGGATTCTCCCGGTGAGTTTCCTGTTTTGATCGAGCGAACCCCTTACGGAAAATCCGACTCATCAGAGACCAAGTTCGGTGCAGGCGAGTTCTATGCATCACGTGGGTACGTGACGG
>JAJCYX010000086.1 GCA_029262715.1 Chloroflexota bacterium | reverse complement strand
CAGGTCATGGCAGGCTCGCAAGGCAGTGAGCCTCAAGCACGTCCCATTCCAGGTGACTGAAGCCCAGCTTGCCGAGGTCGATCAGGCCATCTCAGTGGCGCTTGAGTTCGCATCACTGGAACCCGGCAATCCGAACCGACGCGGCAACGCGCTGGTCCATATCTGCCGCGAGTTTATCGAAGGCCGAAAACCTCTATAGACGCGCGCTATAGAGAAGATTCAGGAGAAGGAACATGCAAACCGTTCAGTGCCCCGTATGCCATAGCGAACTGAAAATGACATCGGCAACGAGTCGGAAGAAGGGGAAACTGAGTTTGATGCTGGTATGCCCGGTAAGCGGAATCCACTTCAGGGCGTTCATCAACGACCAACCGTTCATCACACACGTGATGGAAAGCCTTGCGGGAACTCTCACATGAACGCTGACCAGTACAACTCAGAGAACGAAAAATCGTTGACTCAGGTGGATGAACACGTACAGTATGCCGCCGCCAGCGTAGGGGTTGAACCGGCCTGTGAAGCTGATGAAGCCACCATTCAGACCTTCATCGAGACGCTGGTCCGGATCGCCCACGCGGTGGCGACGCGAAAGTCAAAGCAGCAGGAGAAAACAGAGCGATGAGAGCAGTCGCATACCTGAGGGTGTCATCAGCCGGACAGGTCGACGGACACTCGTTGGATGCGCAATCACGGCTGTTCCATGACCTGTGCCGTGGTCGCGGCTGGGAGGATGCCGGTGTCTACCGTGAGGAAGGACGTTCAGCGCATTCCGAGTCGATCAAGAAGCGTCCGGTATTCCGTCAACTTCTCGAAGACGCAGGTACCGGTACTTTTGACGTAGTAGTCGTCCACACCCTGGACCGATGGTCGAGGAACCTGAGGGTGACCCTCGAATCTCTCAAGACGCTCGCCCAACACAACGTCGGCCTCGTCTCGATCTCCGAGAACATCGACTACTCGACGCCGCAGGGCAAGCTGTTCACGCAGATGCTCGGCAGCTTCGCTGAGTACTTCTCAGAATCACTGGCGACGCACGTCCGCAAAGGCCAGAGCCAGCGGGCGATAGAGGGCCGACACCTCGGCGGTATCCCATTCGGCTACCAGTCATGCTGGTCAGGCAAGGACGGGCAGCGGATTCAGAAGTGTGAGCCGGAACATATCGGTGGTGTGCACCTCATCAATGAAGAGGGCGTCGCAGTAAGGGAGCTATTCAGACGCTATGCGTCCGGCACTGGCACAACGGCGTCGTTGGCAGGATGGTTGAACGGTGAAGGCTTCAGGACCAGGAACACAAAGCGTCTTCCCGATGGTAGCGGTGAACTGACCGCCGGGCCACGCTACTTCACCAACGCGTCTATCCGCACCATCCTGCACAACCCGTTCTACGCCGGGTTCGTTAAGCACAAGGGTGAAAGGATGCCCGGCGTACACGAAGCACTGATCTCACCAGAACAGTTCGAGACGGTGCAGATAATGCTCAAGAAAAAACCGGGGCGCTCGTCAACGCTGAGTAAAGTCGCGTACAGAGACTATCTACTAAAAGGGCTGATCCGGTGCGCGCACTGCGGAATGAATGCGTGGGCGCAGACCTACAAGAACGGTCACACCTACTACCGGGAAACCCGGGCCTCCAACGGAGCTGGCCAGTGTCCGGCGCTGGGCGGCTCAATCTCATGCCAGATTCCTGATGGTCAGGTCGCACGGATAGCCCAGGCAATTGAACTGCCGGGAGACTGGATGGACCGCGCCCTGGCGCTGATCTCAGAGAAGGACGAGGTCGCACGCGTCAAGGATGATCGAGTCAAAGTCATCGAACGGCTACGCCGCCTGGGACGCGCATATGTGGACGGACTGTTCCCTGACACTGAATACCGTCGTCAGAAGCACGCGCTGGAAACCGAGCTTGAGTCGCTGATAGTGCCGGAGGTGGATGCTGCACAAGAGGCAGGCCGACTCATTACGCGACTACCTGAGCTCTGGGACGGCGCAACATTGCCCGAACAGCACGAACTACTCACCCGCATGCTCGACGGTGTGTACGTTGATATGAAGGGCTACAACTCGGTCGTAGCAATCAAGCCCAAACCGTCATTCAGGGCCGTGCTCCAAATGGCAACCACCAGAGCTGGATCAGGCATCACGCTGATACAAAAAGAACCGTCCCGAGATGATCGAAACGGCTCTTCTACGACATATTGGTGTTCATGGTGGAGACGGGGGAGAGTCGAACTCCCCGTCCAGAGAGGTTTCCGTGAGGGCGTCTACGAGCGTGTCCGGTGATCGTTTCTCACTGTGGTGCCAGCCTCACCGGCGGGTCAAGCTCCACAGCCAGGCGGTTAGTCTTAAGCGACGGCCACCGTCATACCGTCGCAGCAGCCTGACATTTCAGCGCTCTTTGCCCCGCACGCCAGGCTGGCACGGGACAGAACGTCGCTAGCTAATTAAGCTGCGAGGGCGACTTCACGTTCGCCATTTATTCTTTTGCCGCTTTTAACGTGGGTCAGCGCCACGGCTCGCAACCGACCGGTGAGTTCCCTGTCGAAACCACGCGTCCCCATTGCTTCATCTCACATTATACCGCCAAGTGCGAACATGTGTGCTGATTACTTCGTGTGGGCCGACGGAAATGTAGCTATTTTGAACCGATGTCGCCAACGATATGGTTGGGAAGCTGCGATCGGGAATTGCGAGTGACGATGGACTCAGTGTGGTTGTCGGGGTGGTTGTTGGAGTTACGGTCGGGATCACGACGCCAGGCGGTGTTTTTGTAGGTACAAGATTTCTCGGGTGGTCGGCCGTCACAGTCACCTGGCCGTAGTTAGAAATCGTGGACTCAATGATCATCCCAAACACGAACATCAGCACATCGGTTTCAAGATCACGGTTCTCGAATACGTAGTTGATCTTGATCGAGACTGGTAGCATGGTCTCAGCAACGACGATCATCGTGGCAGAGTTGTCCATGGTTCGCTTCCAAGGGGCTGGTGGCGGACCTGACGAGCCAGTAACAAAACTTCCACTGATCTCGATCAGTGTTTGGCCATTCTGTTCACGCACAGCTACTAGTTCCAAATCCGGATTTCCTCTGAATCCCCGGATGGACATTCCAAGATTGTCCACTGCACCCAGCCGCATTCGGCCTGTCGCAAGCCAGGGCTGATTCGATTGCATAACCGGCCGTTCGTAGCTGAAACCTTTCACATAGAGCAGCTCGAACTCCTGGTTGGTTCTAAATTCATTCCCGTGCGCAACTCCAGATGATCCCTGCTCGATCAGAGTGTCCGTAGGTAACGTGTTCCCGTCGTACAAGCTGGTGAATCTGACATTGGCGACGTAGGAGTCAGATTCACTAAAACGGCCTTTTGCCAAGATTACAATTTCACTAGCGTCTAGTTCCAAATAGTCGACATTAGCCGCTGGGGGATCGATGTCGCTGTTTATCGATACCTGGACGATAGGAGTTGGGGTTGGGTTCACAACCGGGCGGATCTGCGGCTGTACTGTGGGCGTTGGCACAGCCGTGGCAGTTGGCGGAGTGACGATTTGCTCTGCCAGTTTGTTTTGACTGGAGGTGCAGGCAGAGGCGACCGCCAGTAACAATGTAGACAATGCGAACAGCTTCATCGCTCTGAGTGTCGACATATGCTTCGCTCCGAGCTTATCGAGGGGGCTTGTGCCGACAGCGTATACGTTTCGTATTACCTGATCGTTTTGAGGCCTGATGCCTTCGACCGCGGCAGATTGAGTACCGTTAGGATCTACGTCTTGGATCTGGTCCGATGAACATTGAGTATGGCCATAGCGCGCTTGGCCGACCGATATCGGGGCAGAACCCTCGGCAGTCTCCATAGTTCACGTCGAAGCGTTGGACGTTTTTGTAAGTCCCATATCCCAGGCTCAACCACCAACCTGCCAGCCCCAGAACTGGCAAGAGCACGACCAGGATTGAAATTCGCTTGAAGGTCATTGTTCCAGTGGGTCTTATTGGCACGAGCAGACAGAGAAAGACCGGCTCGACCGAGTTCTGGACCGTCTGCAGGGGTGCGTCCCTATGGGAATAAACGGTTCGTGTCAGAAAAACGTTCCCAGATTCGAAACGCACGCGGGATAACCAGGAAGGCGTGAGTCCTCTGTTCACCCTGTTCTAGGCGTCAGTCTGTCGGCTGTATCTAACACGAATGTTGCTGGGCCGGAGTTCTCTAGCTTCACGTTCATCATCGCTCCGAACACTCCGGTCTCCACAGGAACGCCGGTTGTCCGAAAAGCCTGCACAAGCTGCTTGAACATCGGCTCTGCGATCTCGGGACGGGCGGCATCGGTGAAGCCAGGCCTGCGGCCTTTGCGGGTTGAGGCACAGAGGGTGAACTGGCTCACAAGAAGCAGGCCACCTTTCACATCAATGACCGACTGGTCGAAGCCGGAATCGCTGTCTTCAGCCG
>JAJCYX010000085.1 GCA_029262715.1 Chloroflexota bacterium | reverse complement strand
CATTCTCGACTTGATGACTGTATATATGCGGTGCCTGTTAAGTTACTTTTACGATGTAGAGCATAGGACTTTTAATCCGAAGGTCGAGACGGCTGGCCGCCAGGGGGGAACGACCCTGCCTAATTTAAGCCGATACTAGGTCGCTGGCGCTGGGCCGCCCATCAACGTATCGGCATTGGCCGCAATGTCGTCGAACGATGAATACGTTGTGGCCCAGAGCTTCGCATACAGACCATCTGTGACCACCAGCTGATCGTGCGTTCCCTGCTCAATGATCTCGCCATTCTGAACGACAACGATGTTGTCTGCGTTTCGAATAGTGGAAAGGCGATGCGCAATGACTAGCGCTGTCCGGCCCTCAAGAAGCTTTTTCAAAGCCTTCTGAATCACCTGCTCGGTGTAGCTGTCGATGTTGGCGGTCGCCTCGTCCAGGACCAGGATGCTCGGATTGGCAACGAGTGCTCTCGCAAAGCTTAGGAGTTGCCTCTGCCCCACTGATAAGTTCGATCCCCGCTGCTCCAGCACCGTGTCGTATCCGTTCTCCAGTTCCATGATGAAATCATGCGCGCCGATTACCTTGCATGCTTCGATCACATCCTGTGATGTCGCTTCTGGAGTGTTGTACTGGACATTTTCGAACACCGATTTTGAGAAAAGGAACGGCTCCTGGAGAACCATGCCCATCACCTGACCTATCGATTCCTGGGTCACGTCCCGTACATCTGTACCGTCCAGCAGCACCGCACCTTCTTGCACATCGTAAAAACGGTGCGCCAGTGCAGTAATGCTCGTTTTCCCGGAGCCGGTTGGACCGACGATCGCCACTGTTTCACCGGCTTCAACGTTCAAATTTATGTTTCGCAATATGGGTCGTGACGGGTCATAACCGAACGTCACATTACGGAATTCAACATGTCCCTTGATCTTCCCAATTGGACGAGCGTCCGGGGCGTCCGGTACCTCCAGCGGAATATCCAGAAGTTCGAATATTCGATGCCCGGAGGCAACGGCTCGCTGGAGAACTGCGTAGTGCATGGTCAACGTACGAATCGGCTCAAAGAACCTCTGGACGTACAGCAGGAATGCGATCATCACACCGACTTCAAGCGTGCCGTCGAGGACTCTTCCACCACCGATAACGAGTACTAGCGCGAGCGCTATACCAGTGAGGAGTTCTACAGATGGCATCAGGATGCCACCAAGACGCGCCGCTTTGACTGACGACCAGAAAAAGGTGCGAACTTTGTCGTCCATCACCTCGTGGTTTTCATCCTGGCGGTTCATCGCCTGGACTACACGGATACCGCTTACGTTCTGGTCAAGATAAACGCCGACGATCGATGAGTTTCGTCGCATTCTCAGGAACGCCCGCCGTGCAATTGGCTGCCAGACAAACCGAATTAGCAGGAGGATGGGCATGACGGCCAGTGCGATCAACCCCAGTTGAAAATCGAGCACCAACAAAACAACGATGATTCCGATGAGCGTCAGGATGTCGCCAATCACTTCAATGGACGATTCCAACATTTCCTGTAGTGCGCCAACATCGCCGAACATCCTCGCCATAAGACTTCCGATTGGAGTCTTGTCGGAGAACGAAAGTGCCAGTCGCTGCAGTTGCAGAAACATGTCGGCCCTGATGTCGTACAGCACTTCAAGCGCAACAGCGGAGATCAGCACTCTCTGGAGGTAGTTAGTCAGCCAGTAGAGTCCAGCGTTCGCGATCATCAGCAGGCCGAATATGGCCAGCAGGCCGGAATCGCCAGGGATGATCGCACTGTCGATACCAAACTTCACTATCAGTGGAGTCGCCAGGTTCGCAACCGTGAACCCAATGACAGCGAGAGTGGCGATGAGCATCTGTTTTTTGTACGGGCCTGCGTAAAAGAAGAAACGCTTGAAGACCGTCGAGTCGAGCTGGGAGAACATCTCCTCATCAGACTCATGTAGCTCTTTGTGCCGTTCTTCAGCCTCGGCGGGTCGTTTTCGCTCGGATTTGCCTCTGTCACTAACAGTTGCCACTACTCTTCCACCTCGGGCACTTCAAGGCCTTCTTTTTGCTGAAGGTTCCAAAGCTCGCTGTAGTGAGTGTCCCTGGACAGAAGTTCCTGGTGCGTTCCGCGTTCCACCACTTTTCCAGAATCGAGTACGAGAATCTCGTCTGCTCGCTGTAAAGAACTGAGGCGGTGAGCGATGGTAATAACGGTATGGCGACCGGGCATACCTTCAAGGGCCATCCGGATACGGGCGTCGGTACCGGCGTCAACGCTTGATGTCGAGTCGTCAAAGATCAGGATCGGTGGGTTTCGTAGCAAGGTTCGTGCAATGGCAACTCTCTGACGTTGACCGCCAGAAAGGCCGATGCCACGCTCGCCAATCACGGTGTCGTAGCCATCTGGAAGTCCATGGATGAATTCGTGCACCTGTGCGATCGTCGCAGCCTCAATAACCCTGGCATCATCTGCATCCAGGTCGCCGTAGCGGATGTTGTCGCGAATCGTCCCGTCGAATAGAAATGGATCTTGCTCGACAAGGCCAACGGCTTGCCGAACAGACTCAACCGTGGCATGGGCAACCGGCGTTCCGTCGATAGTTAGCATTCCGCTATCAGGGTCATAAAAGCGTGGAATCAGGTTCGCGACCGATGACTTACCGCTACCCGGTGGACCCACGATGCCAATCGATCGATCGGGCCGTGCTTCGAACGTGACCCGATCAAGCGCTTTAATTCCTTTGTAGCTGAACGTTACGTTGTCGAACTTGATGGCCCCCGAGGTCACCTTCAATGGTTGGGCATCTTCGTCATCGCTGATCACCGCCGGGATGTCCAGGACTTCAAAAATGCGTCCACCAGCCGACGTTGCGCGTGAGGTCGAGTTGACGATCATCACGATCATTCTCACTGGAAACCGGAGAATCCCCAGGAACGCAAAGAATTGCGTGAGCTCACCGATGGTCAGTTCTCCATCGATAACTTTTTCGCCGCCAATCCACAGGAGTGCAGCCCAGGCCAGCAGGAACGCGAAGGAAATAGAGCCTCCACCACGAGCGTGTTGTTTGGCCGCCGAGAGTCTTAGATCGACAACCTCTCTTGCCGTGACATCAAATTTCTTTTCCTCATATTTCTGCGCCGAGAATGCTCGGACGACGCGTACGCCAGCCAGGTTCTCCTGCATGGTCGTCGTCAAATCGCCGAGCGCATCCTGGATCTGCCGCCACGTCTTGCGGAGCTGGATGCGGAGGCGGGCGCTACGGAACACTAGAAACGGAACAAAGCCGAGGCTGAGAAGAGCGAGTTGCCAGTCAATGATGACCATGAAGACCGTTGCGGCCACAAGCATGATTACGACTCTGAATATCTGCACCAGTCCGCTCTGGACGAACATGCGGACGCCTTCGATGTCAGACAGCCCGCGAGACATCAACTGGCCGGTGTGGACGCCATCATAAAAACTGAAGCTTTGCGCCTGCAATTTGTCGAAGTAGATCATCCTCAGCCGGTTTGATACCCGCTGGCTCAACGTTTCGCCAAGAAACATCTGGATGAAGCCGAACAAGCCGCGAGCAAGTCCAAAAACGATAACCAGGATTGCGGTTGTCAGGAGCAGGCTTTCGATCTCACCTCGAGAACGGTTCTGTTCTTGTGCGAGTGTGAATGCCTGGTCCACGCCATCGCCAAGAAGCTTTGGGATGAACAGGAAGAGAACCGCGGCGACGGCTGCCGAGAAAACAGCACCAATAAAGTGCCATCTGAACTGGAGTGAGATTAGAACTATGCGCCAAATTACATCGCTTCCTGTAGGTCCGGAGTCAGTAATTCGGGAGCGCACACTTCTGCGGTGGCGTTCGTCTCGGGCTTTATCCGTTTGTGTGGTCTGGGCCAGTAGTCGTCTCTACGATCGATAACAGGTGTTTGGGGTCAGCA
>JAJCYX010000084.1 GCA_029262715.1 Chloroflexota bacterium | reverse complement strand
TCACAGCCGTGCCGGGTGAACACTGCCGACTGCACAGCGACCTCTTCAGGCATGTTTCTATACTGGAAACCGCCAACATTGGCATACTCGCCCTCGGTGTTCTCCCGCACAACAACAAGGTCAATATCGAACGGCTTCTTGCCAGCCAGAGGAGATGTGACGCCGGGGTACAGGACAGACGGTCTAACACATGCGAACTGGTCGAATCGACGCCTGATTGGCAGCAGCAGGCCGTTGAGCGTGATGTGGTCCTGGATGTCAGGGTGGCCAACTGCGCCGAGGAAAATTCCGTCGAAATCGGCGAGCTGATCCGGCCCGTCAGCGGGCATCATTTCGTCGTTCTTGAAGTAGTAGTCGGAGCTCCATGGGAACTCTGTGAACTCCCACTTGATGCCGTGCTTTGGCGCAACGGCTTCGAGCACCTTCAGCGCCTCTTCAACAACGTCCACACCGATTCCATCGCCACGTAGTACCGCAATCCTGTGCATGGTTCCTCGTTCTGTTTCTGTTTTTCTTCTAATGTTGCTCGACCGAATAATGCGGCTTACTGCCCTGCTGGCGGACGTTGCTCGAGATTGTCATTCTGAATCTCTCGGTGACCTTATGGCAACGGTCAGATCCCTCCGCTGTGGCCGGGATGACAATTCCTGCCATCCTGTTCCTGTCAAAATACTCCCACCCTGAGCGTGTCGAAGGGTGCTGCCCTGGCTAACGACGGGACTGGGTGCAGCATGCATTGCTTGCCCCTCCCACACAGCCACATCTCGATCGACCGTAGTGCCCGGTTCACTAACCCACGCACGGAAACGCAGCTTGCTGTCTAGTTGCTTGATCGCTGCTCCACAATCTCTATTACTCCAGCTATGTCGTAGTTCGGCTTTCCCTGCCTCATCAGCTCCGCAAACATGCCCTCCGAATGCTGCGCCAGTTGCAGCGCAAGCCCCTGCGACTTCGCGAACTCAACGATGATGCCCATATCCTTCGCAAGAGCGCGTACAGGCGCTCCAGAATCGTCGAAACTACGCTCAATCGTTATCGGGGCACTGCGAGCAGCCATAGTCGAGCCGCCGAAGCTGACCTTCAGTAGTTCAGCAGCAGTCGTGATGTCCACGTTGGCAGCGTTCGCAAGTGCAAAAGCCTCGGCAGCCGCAGCTGTGTTGATCCCAACAAGAAGCTGGTTGATCAGCTTCATCGCCGTACCAGCGCCGGACGGCCCCATGTGCCTGACATTCGCACTCATACGCTCAAATTCATTCAGCGCCGACTGGTAAGCATGATCGTCACCACCGACCATTATCGTCAGAGTTCCGCCAGTAGCTCCTCCCGGTCCGCCGGATATCGGCGCATCGAGAAAGAAAACCCCTTTTTCGTGAGCGGCCGCAGCGCAATCCAGTGTTGTCTGCATGTCTACGGTGCCGTGGTCAACGACTGTCTGACCGGCTGTAGCGTTGGCGATGATGCCGTCAGCCCCAAGAAACAGGTCTCGTGACGTCTCTACGTCCGGCAGGCACGCCATGACGATGTCGTTGCCTCTTACTAACTCCTGCAGCGACGAAGCGCCTGTGGCGCCTTTCACAGCCATCGCATCGATCTTCGACCTGGTGCGGGTGTACACACTGAGGTCAGCGCCCTTGGCGAGCAAGTTGTCTGCCATGCCCTGCCCCATGTTGCCGAGGCCAACGAATCCAACGGACATGCTTTCTCCCTGTTTTGTGCCACGTGAGCTTTACAGCGCAACGCGGGACGTGAGGTTCCGAGTGGTGAGGTCTGTACGGGCAACCTGCGAGTGCGACTTAGGCCAGGGACGTGTTCGTCAGCCAACCCGAGATCGCCGGGCGATTATACAGACGATGAACCGAGGTTCCTGTTCCTTTTGAAGCGGAGCGCCGGAGTTGCGGAGTCCGTCTCCAGCACACGGGTCGACAATAAAAAGCGCTCCATGCCGATTAGCATGGAGCGCTTTTTATTGTCGTTAACCGAAGGCTCAATCAGAGTCTAGTGTCGCCATCCTCGAAAACGCCGCACGCGGCACTAGTCAAGCTGGCGCAGTCTTGGGTCCAACCTGTCACGCAGCCAGTCACCAATGAAGTTGAATGACATCACCATCAGGAAGATGGCACCACCGGGGAAGACTGTGATCCACCAGGCTTCTTCAATAAATGCCCGCCCGTCAGAGACACTCTTGCCCCATGCCGGTGTCGGGTCCTTAAAGCCAACTCCCAAGAAACTGAGAATCGACTCTGCCAGGATCAATCCACCAACAGCCAGTGACGCAACAACCAGAACTGTTGAGTAGGTTCCGGGCAACACGTGCCGAATCAAAATCCGCAAGTCGCTCGCACCGGCAATCTTCGCGGCCAAGACGTAGTCTCGGCTTCGAATGCTCAGAGCGTCGGCCCTAACCTGCCGGACAAATCCAGTCCACGCTAATAGCGCGATTAATAAGAACACTAAGAACCCGGTATCCCAGAACCAGCCCGGCGTCTTGCCAGCAGTCTCGGCATTCAACCAGACCACTGACATAGCCAGAGCTAGCAGAATAAATGGCAAGGCTAGCCATACATCAACGAAGCGGCCAACCAGTTCATCAACCCAGCCACCGTAGTAACCAGCTACAAGGCCCAGGAACGTACCAAACACAGTTCCAGATACCAGACCGATCGCAGCCACCTGCAATGAAATCCGTGAACCAAATGTCACGCGGGTCAGCAGGTCACGACCAAGGTTGTCACCGCCAATGATGTACCAGGAGTCCGGGTGCCAGTTGTTTATTGCCCTGTTGTATGCCGTACGATCAGCGGCCGGTGCATCTCGACCCGGATTAATTGGGCGTGTTCCGGTGTGCTCGTCGGTGCGGCCCCACGTTGGTGCGTGATTACGGAAATTGAGC
>JAJCYX010000083.1 GCA_029262715.1 Chloroflexota bacterium | reverse complement strand
GACAGCACTGATTGTGGCGTACCTGAGGTCTCAGACTTACGTGTGTTCATCATTCGTACAGGGAGATGCATTAGTGGTCGAGGCTAGAGAGTTGTTGATAGAGGAGTTCACGCCGCTTTTTGGCTCGCGAGAAGAGACGTTCCTGTTCTGGGGCGGGGTGACTTACACGCGCAACATCGGTGCAGGTTGATCTTCATCTGACCTCGGAGCTAGATGCTGCGGTACCACCCGTCAATCGTCCACTCACCCCAACGTCTCGGGCGATCCTCCTGATGAATACTCAGAAAAACGACGCGAAGCGCCCGCGGTAGCTCAGGTGCTGCCGCGGGCGCGTCATTCGGTCGTTGTCAGTTGATGGGTCCCGGTGGACTTATCTGCTCCATCAGGTTGTTGTCCCAGTCGCCTTCCACGTTTATGTGGAGTGCGGCACCGAGCAGAATCGCCTCGATCAGGTTGTGGCTCAGGTAGACGTACAGGCCGGGTTGCTTGAACTCGTACAGAGCTGCCACAGCAGACCCACCCGGCACGAACCAGGTCTCCAGATTCGTCGCAGGTGCATCTGTGAATGACCCACCCCGCCACACAAGGTCTCCGTGTCCGCCAATCAGGTGCGGCCTCGAGTCCCTGTTCGCCTGCGAATGGATGAGCAGCACCTTCTCGCCAACGTTCGCGGTCAATGCGGAATCGCCGGTCAAAGCGCCAACCGCTCCATTGAACACAACGTGAGTCGGAGTGAGGGTTTTCATCGCTTCGATGGTGTCACCCAGGGCAGCAGCCGGACTTTCGTATTCCTTGTAGTCGCCGTTTTCGTCCTGAGGGATGTAATAGTCCTGCTCTCCGATGTAGTACGCCCGGTCATACGTGACCTGTTCACCCTGGGCGTCTTTCAGACCGTCACGAGGGAGCACCATGATGGCTCCATTCATTCCGGAAACTACGTGGAACGGAATCATCACACCGCCCGGAGCGCAGTGGTAGACGAATACGCCTGCCTTAACTGCCTGGAAGCGAAATACAACCTCTTCACCGGGATTGACGAGCGTGAGTTCACCGCCACCTAGAGCCCCTGTTGCGGCGTGCAGGTCGATGTTGTGTTGCAACTGATTCGTTGCTGGATTGACCAGGGTCAGCTCCACGAAGTCGTACTGGTGAACGACGATCATTGGTCCTGGAACACTGCCGTTAAAGGTGAGTGCCCAGATCTTCGTGCCGTCGGGAGCAATCTCCGTCAATTTTTCTTCGACAACCAACCTGACCTGAACTACCTTTGGCTCTTCAGATGCAATCTGATTGTGGGCCGGTAAGAAAGGAGGAGCAACCAGTGTCTGAGTCACTCTCTCAAGGCCAGTTGGGTCGCTTACTATCGGTTCCTCAGCTTCGGCTTCTGAACTACAACCCAGGATGAGTGCTGAAAATACGATGCTGAATGAAATCGCCAGCCAGAGCACCGGATTTCGCCTCGAATACCGAGCTGACCGTTCGATCAGTGGTCTCTGAATTTCATCATCGGACGGGATTTTTACGTTTGTGTGATTCACCGCGCTTGCCTCTTTATCGCCTGTGTTCAACCGTTGGAGATCAGGTAGTGGTAATCCTGCTCTGAACCAACTGACGCTGAACAAGATTGAAGAACGCCTTCGATCCATGCGATAAGTGTGATGAAAAGCACAAAAGATTTCTGTGAATCTTTTCACATGAGCGTGGTGAATTCGTGAGGATCGAGATATATGTCACAAAGCGTCACCCCGTGATGACGTACGGGAGAGACCGGATCTGTACTCGCCTGTTGCGATACCATCCGCACATCGCCAACCCTTGCCTGCCGGAGCCGCTCTTATGTACTTCCCTTCAAAAGACCCTGCCAGTTGGGAACGTCGAGACCCTGAATCGCTCGGTCTCGACACATCGGCACTTGAAATTGCTTCACAGTTCGCCAACGACAGTGATATGCCGTGGCCTGAAGACCTCACCCACACCAACGTTTCGGACGACCCGCCTGAATACTCAGAAAAGCTGGGCAAGATGCGCCCGCGCGGCGGCCCCGCAGGACTCGTGCTTAAAGACGGCCACATCGTGCATGAATGGGGCGACATCGATCGGGTAGATCTGACCTACAGCGCCACCAAAAGCTACCTGGCCACTGTTGCGGGCCTTGCCTTCGACCGCGGGCTGATTATCGACGTTGACCGGCGTGTCGCCGACGATATTGGCCAGGTCGAGATCTGCGAAGTAAGGAGCGGCAAGCCGCTACAACCGTTTGCATCGTCGCAAAACGAAGCCATCACCTGGCGGCACCTGTTGCAGCAGACCTCAGAATGGGAAGGCACGCTCTGGGACCGCCCGGACACCGCTGACTGGAACCGCTCGCTGGATGGAGGTGGCTCAGGGATTCGGGACGAGCGTAAAAAGCCGGGTCAGCACTGGGAATACAACGACGTGCGTGTGAACCTGTGTGCACTTGCTCTTGCTGCACTGTGGAAAGAGCCGTTGCCGGACGTGTTGCGACGCGAGGTGATGGGACCGATCGGCGCAAGCGGGACGTGGGAGTGGCACGGCTACAGGAACTCGACAGTTGAGATCGACGGTAATCGTATCGAATCTGTGTCAGGTGGAGCGCATTGGGGCGGTGGAGTACACATCAACTCGTATGACCATGCCCGCTTCGGGCTATTGTTCCTGAATGGCGGCGTATGGAATGGGCAGCGCCTGATCTCACAGAAGTGGTTCGAGATGATGCGCGAGAGGTGCGATCAGAACCCCAGGTATGGGTTCATGTGGTGGCTGAACTCTGGTGGAGAACGTTACGGCAAATCGGTGCCAGAATCACTGTATGCGGCATCGGGCGCAGGCGGCAACACGGTGAACATCGACCCTGCGAACAACATGGTCACCGTAACGCGTTGGTGTAACGACGTTCCGGGCATGCTGCAGCGTGTTGTAGCAGCAGTGAAATGACCGCACCGGTTCACAGTGGGCTACTCCAGCGTCCTGAGCGGGTGCGAACGGCGACTTGCCACGTCCTTATTCGATCAAGAGCCTGTCACTCGCTGGAAAACGCTGCTTGCCGCACAGGCATAAACTAGCGGCTTGCCACCTGCTGACATCGCCCCTCCTATACCCACCGACCCGGTCGCGCCCGCCGAAACGCAGGACCAGCCTCGACGCGTCCGCAAGCCACTATCGCTGCGAGCAGGCGGGCTAGCGCTGCTGCTCTCGACGATGTGGGCCGGCAACCCTGTAGCCAACAAAGCCGGACTCGATGACGCAGGTCCACTTCGCCTCGGCTACCTGAGATTCATACTCGGTGGCCTCGTAGTCATCATCTACAGCCTGGCAACCCGGCAGGACCTGCGGATCTACCGCACCGAAATTGGGCCGATGATCTTCCTCGGCGTCCTGTTTTCTGTGCAGTTGGCGTTCATGAACGTCGGGCAGGACTTCACGACAGCCGGGCATGCCGTAATCGTGACCACAACGTTCCCACTCTGGACGTCTGTGTTCGCGCACTTCTTCGTTCCGGGCGACACCATGAACCGCAGGCGGACCTTCGGCACGCTGGTGGCCTACAGCGGCGTCGTGGCCGTGTTTTCGAGAAGCCTTGTACTCGGCTCAGACTTCATCATCGGCGACCTTCTTCTGCTCGGCTCCGCAATCCTGCTCGGCGCGCGGCAGGTCTACATATCGCAGGCGGCGCAGGGAGTTCCACAACACAAGCTACTGATGTCCCAGACTGTGTTTGGGATCACGAGTTTTGTCATTGCGAGCCTGATCTTCGAGTCAGGCGATGGATTTGAAGTGACAACAAAGCTGACGCTTGCTTTGCTGTATTCGGGCGTGCTGATCGCCGGTTTCGGATTCCTGGGCCAGACTTG
>JAJCYX010000082.1 GCA_029262715.1 Chloroflexota bacterium | reverse complement strand
CAGGCGATCAACCCGAACTTCATGGTGATAGTCACTTCTTCTTCTCTCGATGTGTCGCTGGCCGGCCGGTCGCTGCGTGACCTTGCGTGGAGCATGAGCGACTCGTGGTCGTTCGTCACCCGTAGGAAAACCGACAATGGCGACCCTCTCGGCATCGCAGTGGTTACAGCGCAACAGGGCGTTGGTTGGATCGACTATCCGGTTCGCAAGCAGCTTGATCAGTGGCGGACAGCGAACAAGACTTCAGTAGGTCAGGTGCCCATTGCGGCTTGAAAGGAAGCGTTGCCACGCAGAGATGGTCCAGCCCTGCGCCCTGGTCGCGCTTAATAGTGGATCGCTCGACCAACTCCTCCTCCAGCTGCGATTGCATCCCCTGTTATTGCGACGGAGAGCGGCGAAGCCAGGAATACGACGATATTCGCGATGTCGGACGCATCGATGATCCTGTGAACCGAGTTGTTTTCTGACATCTGAGCTTCGATCTCAGCTTCTGAGCGTCCTTCCCGGTCCGCCCTCGCGGAGATAACGCTTGCTGTTGCTTCGGTCCTGGTTAAGCCTGGGTGGACCACGGTCACGTTGATTCTGTTGGGCCCCAACTCATCCGCCAGGTTTTTCGTCATCGCGGCAACTGCTACATTCCGCATGCTACCGATAGTGGTGCCAGAGCTTCGGGCAGCAAGACCAGAGATGTTGATGATCCGCCCCCAGCCATTCGTGCTCATGTACGGAGCAGCCTCCCTGGCGCACCTCAGGTAACCCATTACCTTCACGTTCATATCTTCGTTGAACATCTGATCGGTGATATCGGCCAACCCGGGAACCACTCCCTGACCTCCCGGCCTTGCAGCGTTGTTAACGAGAATATCGATACCACCAAGCTGCTCTGCCGCTGTGCTGACGAAGCGTTTTACCGACGAATCATCACCGGTATCGCCCACCAGAGGAATCACTCGTCTGCCGAACTCCGAAGCGATCTCCTGCGCTGTTTCTTCCAGAGGACCGGAGTTTCGGGCGATCAGGGCAATGTCCACGCCCTCAGCAGCCAATGCACGAGCTATGGCCTTGCCTATCCCTCGGCTGCCCCCGGTGATTATGGCTCGCTTTCCTGTGAGTTCAAGATCCAAAGCCTTACTCTCTTTCTATGCGGTCTGCTATTCAGCCTGGTTACCGGTGGAACCGCCACGCTGCATGTCTATTGCCTCTTCCACAAGGTTCGCAGCCAGTTCGAATGCTGCCTCATTCCGAAAATCGATCTGCGAAATAGCCAGCACGCGATACAACAGTCCTGTCGATGCCAACGTTGAGACAGAGTTGCCTGCCGGCGGGATCGGTACACCAAGCGCTTCAGCCATTGCGGCCGCTGCGTTCATACCGCTCCGGTTGAGGTAGACCCGGGTCAGCACGCGGTTCTTGTGACGCAAGACAACGCCATCTGAAACCTGCGCCAGCTCTACGCGCAGGTGCGCTCGAGGCCTCTCGATCAGTGAGTAGGCGTACTCGAGGGCTTTCTTTCGACTTGTACTCAGGGAATTTCTCCGATGATCCGGTGGTGGGCTAATCGGTCGCAGATGCTCAATTGCTGAGTCGCAGTATAATCCGCTGGCCCGACGGCGATGTCTGGAATCACGGGATCAGGAGAGGCTCATTGATACTGCGCGACAAAGTAGCGATAGTCACAGGAAGCGCTACCGGAATCGGCCGGGCGATTGCTCTAAAGATGGCCGAGCAGGGCGCGAACATCCTCGTCTCGGACATCAATGAAGAGTCTGCGCAACAGACAGCGACCGATATCGCCGCTCTGGGAGTGAGGTCAGCCGTTCAGGTCACAAATGTGATCGACACAGATGCCACAGAAGCGATGGCAGCAAAGGCGATCCAGGAGTTCGGCCAAATCGACATCCTGGTGAACAATGCTGGAGTCGCCGGGGCTCCTGGCTGGTATGAACGACCTGCATCAACAGAGGAAGACTGGCGATTCACTTATCAGGTCAACGTGATCGGTAGCGTCAACGCTGCGAACTCGGTAGCGCCATATATGAAGACGGCTCGCTACGGCAAGATCCTCAACCTGGCTTCTATCGCAGGCCGAGAAGGTCGCCCCTCTCTTCCGCACTATTCGTCAAGCAAATCGGCGGTCATCAACTACACGCAGGCACTTGCCGGCGAGCTGGCTCCCGACAACATCAATGTCAACGCCATCTGCCCCGGACTTCTCTGGACCCCAATGTGGGAGCAGGTTGGCGGCCGATATGCAATGAACGATCCCCAGTACGAAGGACTTGAACCTCGTGCTGTATTCGAGAAGATGATCGCCGGTGTTATCCCGTTCGGTAGCGAGCAGACGCCCGAAGACATCGGCGACGCAGCGTTGTTTCTATGCTCGGATGAGGCAAAGAACATCACCGGGCAGGCGCTGAACGTCGACGGTGGATTTTTCATGCGCTAGAGCTCGTACCTCACCTTCCTTTCACTACTTTTGGAATCCGAAATGACCACAGAACAAAAATATATTGACCTCGCAGGCAAGGTTGCAATTGTCACCGGTAGTGGCAACGGAATTGGTCGCGGCATAGCGCATCGACTTGCTCAAGCCGGCGCAGACGTCTTCATCGCCGATATCGACTTGGCTGCAGCTAAGTCAGTGGCCGATGAACTCAAATCGAACGGCCATCGATCTGAGGCTGGCAAGGTCGACGTTGCTGATACAGATTCGACAGAGAGTATGGTCTACGAAGCGATCAGCAAGCTCGGTAAGGTCGACATCCTCGTGAACAATGCCGGTGTGGGTGGCGCTCCCGGGTGGACTGAGCGCACTGCAGGATCAGTAGAGGACTGGATGAAGGTGTTCGAGATCAACGTTCTCGGCATCGTCCATGCATCGAAATCAGTGGCTCAGCACATGATAGATCGAGGCTCAGGCAAGATCGTAAACATCGCGTCCGGGGCAGGGAGAAGAGGGTCGCCGGGATTCGCCCACTACTCAACTTCAAAAGCCTCTGCGATCAACGTAACGCAGGCGTTTGCCTATGAACTCGCTCCACACAAAATCAACGTGAACTCGGTGTGTCCGGGCATTCTCTGGACGAATCTTTGGCATGACATCTCGGACCGTAGACTTCGGATGACCGGTGATTCAGAGTCGTCTGGCAGAGAGTATTTTGAACAGCGATTCGACAGCATTCCGTTGGGACGGGAACAGACCCCTGAAGATATTGGAAACGCCGTCGCTTTCCTGGCATCGGACCGCGCACGCAACATCACGGGTCAAGCGCTAAATATCGACGGTGGAGCGATGATGAACTGATCTCGGCGTCGTTAGCGGATGCCGCGTATCCAATTGTTATAAAACGTTCCGATATCGGTGAGGTTGCCTGACGTGCCTGAGCTATCCAAGAAACTAAGCCCATTGCCAGAGTCTCCCTGGCATCGGGTGATGTCCCTGTATGACGAGAACGTAAACCACTTCGCTATATTCAGAGGCTCTGAGTTTGTTTCAAACCAGGTGTAAGCGCGTTCAAGATAGTCCTGAACCTCGTCTGTCAGATAGTCACCAATTGGGCTGGGTTGAGAGCCGCAGCCTTCTACTCCGAACTCCCAGTCTGGGAAGCCCCAGTGAAGACCGAATTCCGTAATCCAGATCGGGTCTCCTCGAGTGGACTCTCTTGAATCAACCCATTCCCGGAATTCCCTTACCTGGCTAACCACGATGTCGTCCCTCACAGTTGGGAACGCGTCAGGGCCCGAAAGATTCCCACCCGGCCACACGATAGGGAACACGTCAATCGCCCAGATGTCTATCGGCGGTTCTTCACCAAACAGATCTCTGTAATCGAAAAAGAAGTCGGTAATCCAGGTCGCCCCATACGCATACCCGCCGCAGTTGATGCAGTTGAAGCTGTAGTTGAGGATGGACGGACTGGTGATAAGTGCGGTTGGGTCTGCATCCTTGATGGCCGCATATGTGTCATGCAGCCCGACGAGTACATCCTCGACGAGAGTGCCATGCGAGTTCGGTTCTCCGAGCACGTACCACACTGACCCGGGAGCCTTCGCCGCAGTGCTCTGAATAATTTGAATCGGGACAGGATTGACAGAGTTCAAGTACAGCACTTTTTGAGTGCCGTCAGGAATATTAGTGACGTTCGTGGAGTAATCGATGTAGGTAGTCGCGCCAAATACTTCGAATGCGCGCGACGGGTCGCTTGTGACAATGAGTCCGTATCGAGGGTCTACGGTGGGGACTGGTATCGGGGTTGGAGTCGGAGATGGCGTGGCGGTCGGCGTCGGTGCAGGGATTGCCGTCGAGGTGGCAGTGGGCACTGCGGTAGGGGATGGAGCCGTAGTGCTCGTCGGCACAGGGAGTGAAGTCGATGTTGGAGGCGGTGCCGCAGTAGGAGGTAGCGTGGGCGCAACGGCCGGTGATAGTGCGGTCGCGGTTGGCAGCGGCGTGGGTTCATCACCCTCTGTCGTCGAACTGCATGCAACTCCCATTGCGAGTAACACAGTGGACAGTCCAATCAGCAGCTGACTGTATTTGATTCGCCAGGTCATAGCCGTAGTAGCTTTTCGTAAGAGATCACGCGGGCGAGCGACTGACAGGTTATCTTGCTGCCGAAGTTCTGATACCGAGCGCTTCATCGGTAAGTTCGGTCAATATCCTGTCCAGTGTCGCTTCCGTATTCGGTCCGGCAACCTTTTTAACCACATCGCCATCTGCCGTCACGAAAAACTTTTCCGGGATGCCGCGCACGCCCCAATCAACGGCGATACGCCCGTTGTCCAGCCCATTCACATATTCAATACCGTTTCGTTCTATGAAATCGTCAACTGGGCCAGCTTCATCCCAGATGGCAATGCCAACGAACTCAACGCCCTTGTCACGCCAGTCTCGGTAGGACTGAGCCAGAATGGGTCCTTCAGCTCTGCAGGGAATGCACCAGGATGACCAAAAGTCCACGACCACAACCTTGCCGCGCAGATCCTCAAGCGTGAGAAGATCTCCATCAAGCGTAGCGAGTTGAAAGTCGGCGTCGGACTCGACCGTCAGAGACACTTCACCAAAGCTGTCGTTTACGCCGGGTCTTCCCTGGGTCCCTCCGTTCTTGGCCACACCCCATGCGAGGAGTGCTACCAGAAACGCTAGGGGAATACCCATCCCAATTGCAATTGCCCGGCGTTGTGTCATGTTGGTTGAGCTACGGAGTCCCCGTCAGAGTCCTCGTCAGCAGTCCTGGCGGATAGTGCGGCTTGAGTCAATGCAGCTCGGCGAGCAGCGTAATCGGTCTCTTCAATCTCACCTGAGTCATGCCGTTTGTCCAGCGTCGCGATCGTTTCGACAATTTCGGAGCGCCCCAGACCTTCGTATTCGGGATAAGCACCAGGGGTTGCTTGCTGCGTCGAAGCGCCTCGGCTCTTTGCGAAGAAGAATGCGTAGACCAGGAGGCCAAGCATTGCAGCGCCAGCCACCCATGCGATCGCGACAATGTATCCGCGGCCATCAAAAAAATTCTCAGTGTTCTCCAGCAATGACGGTGTTGGCAGCGAGCTGAACTCAACATCTAGTTGCGAGTCACGCCCGTAGTTTTGACCATCCACAACACTGTACGCCGTGTCTTCGATGATGGCTCCTTCAGCTTCACCGAATCCAAGGCCAACAACCTCTCCCTGGCCCTCAGGAATCATGATCCTCACCTGGTCGGCGCCATAAGGAAGCCTCAGAGGGAAGGTCAGCGAGTCACCCTCATATTCCACGACGTAAGTCAGCAGGATGTCGAACTCTCCAGGTGGCAGCGGGTTCGTGAGCGCAAATCCTGTGCCAATCTCAAGGACGTTGCCAGGAGGCATGTTGCTTTCGACCGACAGGTCAAGGAAGCCTTCCGGAAGGTTGAAGCGCAGCAGATCAAGGCCTGTGAGGGCCGGGTCGTTGATGTCCGGGATCCATACACGGTCCCCGCTGTTTACAACGGAAATAACCCCGAGCACTCCCATTAGCCGTTGGGACCGGTCAATGCTTGGCACCAGCATTGAGTAGGTTGAAATGCGAATATCATCCAACGACTGCGTTCGGTCGTAGATAGTCAACTCAACGTCGCTGAACGAGTCTTCGCCGGGAATCAGATCGACAGACGGTGTGTATTCCCCATCGTCGGCAGCGATCCGGTAGGTAAGGCCGGGTCCAGTGAGAAAATCGGTAAAAGTGAACTGCCCGTTCGTACCGATGACCGTCGATTCGTTTGAGATGATTTCTTGCCGTTGTTCATCGACTACCAGCAAGACCACGGTCAAGCCAGCAGCAACGGTAGAGCCCGGCGTCCCCTGCACCACGGTTCCGCTGATCTTGGTCGGCACGCTCTGTGCTGACGCGGTTCCCGGAGCCAGTGCAAATGCAGCAATCAATGCCAGTGCCACCACGGCGAGGACACTCGTCCGGCGCAATCGCAAGAAAGCGCTCGTGGGGGCAATCATAGTGTCAGTGCCAGGAATCATCTGATCGTGTCTCCACCCTCTGGAGGCCCAACCAAGCCTTTGCGAGCCGCTTCGATCTCTCGCTCCAGCGCCTCAACATCGGACTCAATAGCACCGAGCTGCTCTTCTCGCTGCAGAATTTTTGCAGCAGCAATACGGAGTTCGCTCAACTGTAAATCATAGTCCGATTCGGTCAGGTCACCCGCTTGAAAATCGCCTTCTAAATCAGCGATCTGTCTATACACGCGCATGCGCGCAACGCGCAGGCGCTCAATACTAGGATCACCTGCAAGGGTGTAGCCGCGCCCGCTAATGAACGGGTATACCAGCACT
>JAJCYX010000081.1 GCA_029262715.1 Chloroflexota bacterium | reverse complement strand
GTGATCTGGTGATTTCGTCAGGGCGTAGCCGGGCGATAAGGTTGATCATCTGGACGGTGCCTTTGAGCCGTGCCGGGAATGAGGCTGAGTCGAACATCTGTCTCTCAGGTCAGAACCGCATCTGGCACCGGGAGAGTCTGTCCAGCATCGAACGCGATGGTGTGCCCAACGGTTTTACGATGCTGTTTAAGAGTGTGAGTTGCAATTGATTTCATTCGACGAGCTGAAAAAGATGGCGTCTGAGTGCACATCGGCCTCGATTGCCGATGTCTACGATCCGCCGCACAAGGTGCATATGGACGAAGTGTTTCAGCAGAACGCTCAGCAGCTTTTTGGGCAGGCGGTAACGCTGCGCTCTCTGCCTCAGCGAGGGGACCTGATGACGGACCTTGGCGTGCAGGCTGGGAACAGGAACTCCAACTGGCCGTTTGAGAAGGCGCTGGGTCTGACCGGTCCCGGAAAGGTGCTGGTTATTGATGCTTCTGGCTATTCGGGTGCGGCGGTTGGTGGTGATGTGAAGTTCACGGGTTTACAGGCGAATGGCGCCGAAGGCCTGGTGACTGACGGTTCTTTACGCGACCACGAGGGTTTCGCCAAGTTTGATTTCGCTTGCTTTGCGGCTGGCTGGACACCGCAATCTGGCACGGCGAGGCACTTGATCGGCGCTGATCTGAATGTGCCGGTCTCCTGCGGCCGTGTCCTGGTGCGGCCTGGCGACTACGTGTTTGGCGATGCGACTGGCGTTGTGGTGATTCCCGAGGCTGAAGCGGAGACGGTGTTCAGGCGGGCGGTCCTGAAGGAGCGTCTGAACGACTATGTGAAGCGCCGAATCATGGCAGATGGAGTGAACCCGGGCGAGTATTACCCTGCGCCCCCACACATCAAGCAGTCGTTCGCACAAGAGCAGGGCATTGTGGTGGAGGATGTGCCGTAGGGGCGGCGTCCGACTTCAGCCACGCATGTAACCGGAAGATCCAGAGCCAACCGGCCTGGCTTCCTGCGGGACCCGGTGATTCAGCCACCAAGTCAACAGGCCCGACAAAAATAACTAGGTCACAATTGCTGTTTTAGGCAGGCCGAAGCTGAAGCGAGCGCCTCTGCCTTTTTCCGAGGTCGCCTCTATCCAGCCACCGTGCAGATCGATAATCCCTCGGGCGATAGCCAGTCCGAGACCGCTGCTTGGCAGACCGTCTAACTCTCGCGTACGTGACTCATCTGCCCGGAAGAACCTGCTCCAGATCTTCGGCAGATCATCCTCATCGATTCCGGTTCCCGTATCCGTAACGTCCACTCGCACCTCATCACCCTCGTCACGTGCGACTACCGTCACCGAACCGTCAGGTGGTGTGTGCTTGATAGCGTTCTGAAGAAGATTCACCAGGACACGGCGGATGCGCAGGCCGTCGATTACGACGCGTTCCATTTCCTCTTCGACGTCAACCGACAAGTTCAGACCCTTCTGGCGTGCAGACGCTGCGAATCCACCGACCGTCTCAAGCACAAGGTCTTGCAACGGCGTCTGGCTACGCTCCAGCGTGAGGGCTCCGGCGTCGATCAGTGAAAGCTCGAACAGGTCGTTTACAAGATCGGCCAGGATGTTGATCTCATGAAGCGAGCGCTTCACGTAGTCACGCTGCTCGCTGGGATCTTCCACCACGTTGTCTTTGATCGCCTCAAGCATCGCCCTGGCTGAGGCTAGCGGTGTTCTCAGGTCATGAGATATTGCCGCCGTCAGTTCTTTCCGGCTCTCTTCAAGCTGTCGCTGTCGCTCTTTGGCCTGTTCGAGGTTCTCCGCCATGCTGTTGAAAGACCGCGAAACGCCGCCGATCTCGTCGTTGGAGTCCACGGGTACGCGTGCCGATAGTTCTCCCTCCGAGATGCGCTTAACTCCGGCTGAGAGAGTTTCGAGTGAATGCGAGAGTCTGCTTGCCAGCCTGAGTGCGACGTAGACCGAAATTCCACCTGCGAAGGCAAGAATAGCGATAAGCATCGGCAGGTCATGATCGGAGTTGACGAACATCAAAGCCGAAAGACCGATGGTGTTGATGAAGCCGACGGCGAGCACAAATGCCGAGGCGACGACCATCTTCTGCCTCAGCTTGAGCGCTCCCGAGACTATTCGGTTGCGCAGTAGCAGCTCAGTTGTGGCAAGCGATGCCAGCCCACCGATGATCAGGTACAAAGCGAGGTCGCGAACGTCAGAGCCGCTGGGGTTGAGCAGGATATAGGTCAACAGCAGCCCTGCTCCGGCGCTTGCCAGCAGCACGATGCCGTCTGTAGTTGCGGGCAACCTCTTCATTGCTACGCCTCTTGCTCTCGATCAAACCTGTATCCGGAGCCCCAGACCGTCTTGATGTGCACCGGCCGTTCGGGATCTTTCTCAACTTTCGATCTGACACGCCTGATGTGTACCGTCACGGTGCTGGTGTCACCGGGAACATCGTAGCCCCAAACGCGCTCCATCAGGTCTTCCCGTGTAAATACGGTGCCAGGATTCCTGGCCATAAAGAGCAACAGGTCAAACTCTTTCTGCGTCAGAGTTACGGGCTTGCCATCCAGAGTAACTGCACGTTCCTGGGGCGATATGTGTATGCCGCCGACAGTGAGCGGGGGGCCGGACGGTCCTGCTACACCCTCTGCGCGGCGTAGCACTGCGTGTACCCGTGCCACCAGCTCGGCCGGGCTGAACGGTTTTGCCATGTAGTCGTCTGCGCCCAGGCCGAGGCCGAGAACGATGTCGCTCTCCTGCCCGCGGGCTGTGAGCATGATGATGGGCGTGTTGTTCCCGGACTCCCGCATCTTGCGAGCGACGGTGAGGCCGTCGAGCCCGGGAAGCATGATGTCGAGGATGATGAGGTCTGCACCGTCTGCGACGATCATGTCGAGAGCTTCACGGCCATCATGCACCGCTGTTGTCTCAAAGCCTTCTCGAACGAGATAGCGTTCTACGACTTCGGCGACGTTCTTCTCGTCTTCGACTACGAGTACTCGAGGAGTTGTTTGCGACATCTTTTTATTCTGTCTCAGCCTCGTGTTCCGCTGATATACGGTCGAAAGAGTGGTAGTGCTATTTTGCTGGATCATGATGAATACCGCTGTACGAGTAACGGCGCGGATTAGGGTGCCGCCTGATCTTTGGTCGATTCGCGGTGCTCAAGAGCCGCCAGAGAGTGATTCGTCGGGTCGTGCAGAGTGCCAGCGTGCCCGCCTCTGACTCACCCTTTCAACTCTATGTGTGGACGAGCGGCGGCTGGCACCGGAGATATTACGAATAGCTTAATGATCGCTTATGGCTACAGCGGGCCGAACTATTCGAACGAACTGCCCTCTACGCCGCGATATCGACGTTTGAGGCGTCGAGTTCTCTGCGAACCGCCACGATCTCTGCGCCTAACAGCACCACGAAGGCCGAGAAGTAGGACCACACGAGCAGGACGACCAGTAGCGTCATGCCTCCGTAGATCTCGAAGCTGGCGACCCTGTTCAGGTAGATCAGGAACGCGATTTTTGCCAGTTCAAAAAGAACCGCAGTGAAGACGGCGGCGGGCAGGACGTTTCGCCAGCTGGTCCTGGCGTTCGGCATCAGCTTGTAGATCAGCGCGAAGCTCGTGAGCGTGACGGCAAACGGAAGCAGTCGCGCGAATACCTGCACCCATGCTTGCACGCCGATCACCGGGACGTCGAACTGCGCCACTGATTCGATGGCCGCCGACCCGGAAAGAGACACTCCAAACGTTGCCAGAATGCCAATGCCGAGGGCTATGTTCAGCGGTCGCTCTTTATAGAACGGTCGTTGTGAAGTGATGTTGAACGCCCGGTTGATCGCCCGGGTCAAGGCGGAGAGCATGGCTGTTCCGCCCCAGAGCAGTCCGAGAAACCCGACGATTCCCAGCAAACCGCTCACTCCGGCGTCCTGGGTTGAGATCTGGTCTACGAACCCGACAGAGTCTGGCAGGTAGACAGAGAAGAAGTTTTCGAGGTTTTCACGCGCGCGCTCGGAGTCTGAGACCCGCTGAAGAATGCCGAGGAGCAGTAGCGTGAGTGGAAAGAGCGACAGGACGGCGTAGTAGGCGACTCCAGCCGCCATGAGTGTTACGTCGTCACGCTTGACGTGGCGCATAGTCTCGGCGGCAATCCTGACGATTGGGCTTCGGACGTAGCCCGCGCGGTCTTGCTCTTTCTGGAAGAGGATGTACCTGAGCGCTATGTAGCGGTCTTTTACTGCCGAGGGGAAATGCATGAAATCTCAGTGAATATGGTGCCCGGAATACACGAAATCAACGGCTCAGCGGGGCAGCGGTGCTTTCATTCGCTCCATCCTGTTCATCGTTCCTGCTTCTGGCTCTGTGGAGGTGATCAAGAGAACTACGAGCACTATCGCCAGTGCGAATAGCGGCCCTAATATGAATACTGCCGGCGGAACACGTCTGGTCTGCTCCAGTCCCATCGATTCGATATATGTCCTACCGCGAGATTGTAGTCGCACCCGAATGGCGGTGATCCCCCATGTCCGACGGAACAGGATCGAATGGAACAGGCAATAAGAAAGTACCTATCTACCAGGTGAGCGCGTTTGCTAATG
>JAJCYX010000080.1 GCA_029262715.1 Chloroflexota bacterium | reverse complement strand
GCGCTGGCGCACGAGCTCGACCCCGTGACCTCACCATCCACAAAATCCCCCGCGCAGAGGCGGCTTGTGTTCAGTTGTAGGGCGATGCCGTCAACGTCAAAAAACGCAGGATGGGATCGATCCTCACCATCGAGACTCAACAGAACCAGTTGCTCACCGGACAGCTCAGCGCCGTTCACTCCGTACGCCGGGAGAAAAAGCTGGCGCCCAGATACGTTGGTTAACTGGGCGGATAAAACGATCCCACCGACCGGAGTGATCGAGCTTATTTCCTGTGATCCGACCTCCAGAGTCAGTGATAGCCCGTCGTGTGCGAACAGACTGAAATCGGTTAGTTGAATGTCGTCTGTGGAAGTGAACTGTCCAATGAACTCGCCAGCACCAGGTTCGCTAGTACATGCGGCGAGGAATGCCACGGATGCGGCGAGAATGAAGAGCTGTGTCACGATGCTTCGAGAAGATTGTGCGCTGCGCTGCGATCTCATCACTCACCACATTCCCGAATGCGTATTAGGTCTGGTTATATAGCCCGTTGGCTTTGTTGACATCATCAATTAGTAGTGAGTTGAGCGCCCGTTCTCCCTCCCAGCCTGGGAGGGAGTTAGAGGGAGGGTCGATCGATCTGTCATGCTGAGCTTGATTCAGCATCTCCCTGAAACTAGTCATAAGGAGATTCCGAATCAAGTTCGGAATGACAATAGAGGAAACGACCCTCACCCTTTGTCCCTCTCCCGATCCGGGAGAGGGGGATCTGGCATGAGGCCAACAGAGCTGAACCCTGTTCTGGAACCTTACGTCAATGTTAATTCAACAAGTCGACGCTCTTCATATCGCAACGAATCTCAAACCGGCAAAGGAACGAGAACGTGCCTCTGGCACCGCCTAGTACAGCGGTGACGGTTCGACTGCCAGCTTGGCCGCCGCTGCGCCAGTTCCTGCGCCTTTGCTCGTCTCGTAGCCGTGTTCTGGAAGCAATCGCTCCAGGGCGTTAAGCAGGTTGAACACATTGGCCGGAACGCACGACTCGCCCATCAGGCCAATGCGAATCACCTTGCCTGCGAACTGTCCGAGACCGCGGCCAACCTCGATGCCGTACTGATCGAACAGTTGGCTTCGTAGCTTTACATCGTCGACACCCTTCGGTAGCGACACGACTGTCAGCTGGTTGAGCCTTGCCGACTGGTCGACAGGTGAGTCGAGTCCAAGCGCAGCAAGTCCAGCACGCAGTGCGGCTGCGACTCGCTCGTGTCGAAGCCAGCGTGTTTCGAGCCCTTCGTTCAGCGTCAGTGCCAGCGCCTCTCGCAGGCCGTAGACCATGTTCACCGGGTTCGTGTGATGATGCTTGTGTTCAGGTCCCCAGTAATCTGCAATCAGATTCAGATCCAGGTACCAGCTTGAGGGCAGCGTCTTGCGTGCTTTTATGTAGTCGAGCGCACGTTCTGAGATGGCGACAGGGCTGATTCCAGGGGGAGCGGCAAGGCACTTCTGGCTGCCGGAGTAGGCAAAGTCCAGGTCCCAGCCGTCGAAGTCCACGTCGCAGCCTGCAAGCGACGTTACGGTGTCGGTCATGAACAACGTGTCTGCAGCGTGCGCTATCTCCGACATCTCCTTGATCGGGTGCAGAGTTCCGGCAGATGTCTCGGCGTGAATGCTGACAACGAGCTTGGTGTCGGGGTGCTGTTTCAGCGCGTCTGCTAGCTGTTGAGGATCAAACGCCTTGCCCCATTCGGACTTCAGCTCAATCACCTCGGTGCCGAGGCGTTCACACATATTCACCTGTCGCTCGCAGAAATAGCCGTACGAGCAGATGATCACCTTGTCGCCGCGCTCAAGAATACTTTGCAGCCCTGCCTCCATACCTGCAGAGCCTGCTCCTGCAACTGCGAATGCGCGCTGCTCGGTCTTGAAAACCTCTTTTAGCATCGACTCCACCTCGTCCAGCACCTTGAAGTACGCCGGGTCGAGGTAGCCGATGACGGGGAGGGACATTGCGCGGAGGACGGCGGGGTTGGCCGAGCTTGGGCCGGGACCCATTACGGTGCGACGCGGAACGGTTAGCGGCTTGAAACGTGGTTCGTTATTGTTTGGATTACCAGGGTTGGCAGGTGTCATCTTCTGTTTTTGATCTAGTGCTGTGCAGGGTGAAGACTTGTGGCGTAAATAAAGGCGAATCTCTGTTCGCTGTCCGCTTCGGCCACAGAAGATAGATTCTATCGTCGCCGTCTCAATAAAGACACGACGGGTTTGCACCCATTCCGCCAGCTATAATCCGGCCTCGCCCGGCAAAACGAAATCTGCACCGGCTAACGCGTCGTGAACGAAAGCATCAAGCACAAGGACAACTCAAATGGACCTCGGCCTCGCAGGAAAAGTTGTATTTATTACTGGTGGTAGCGACGGCATTGGCAAGGCTGCGGCTTCCTCCTTCGCTTCAGAGGGTGCGAAGGTTGCGATCATCGCACGAACGCAGGCCAAGCTCGATGCGGCAGTGGCGGATATCAAGTCCGAAAGCGGCAGTGACGATGTGATTGGTGTTTCGACAGACGTGCGTGACGAGGCCTCCGTGAAGGGTGCGATAGACAGCGTTGTGGCTAAGTTTGGCGGGCTTGACATCCTGGTGAACAACGCAGGCACGTCGTCTGCTTCGCGGCTCGATGACATGACTAACGAGCAGCTGGAGAACGATCTTCAATTGAAGGTGTTCGGCGCCGTGTACTGCATGCGGAACGCTCTGCCGCATCTTCGCAAGTCGTCTGCTGCTGCGGTTGTGAACACGACCACTCCGGGCGGAAAGGCTTCGGCTGGCGGATCGCAGCCGACGTCACTTTCCCGCGCTGCTGGGATATCTCTGACCAAGGCGTGGTCGAAGGAGTTTGCTCCCGAGAACATCCGCGTCAACACGGTCTGTGTTGGTGTGCTGAAGAGTGGACAGCATGTGACTCGCTGGGAGGGGATGAACGCGAAGGAC
>JAJCYX010000079.1 GCA_029262715.1 Chloroflexota bacterium | reverse complement strand
GCGGTGTGCTGGTCCAGAGAGCAGGTGCAGTAGCGCTCAAAAGCCACGAACAAGTGCTGAAGATTGGCGTCTTCGCATCATGGGAAGACCGCATAGCGCGGACCATGAGTTCACAGGGTCTGACTCGGACAACCGATGCAGAGCGAATCATCCGTGTGCGTGAGAAGGCGCAGGCCGAATACTTCCACGGGTTCGATTCGGCACATCCCGAAGACCAAAGCCTCTATGACCTCTGCCTGAACACCACTCGTGAGCAGATCAGCCTGGCTGCCCTGAAGGTCAGCCGAGCGGCGCAGACTCTGTCACCAGCAGTGGTCTAGCATCTGTCTAGTCTCTGCGAATCCGGTGATATTGTTACGGTGCTCGGCTTCATTAAACCGCGAGTTGCGCAGCGCTTCACAACGACCGTTCCTGAACAAGGACTCAAACCACCTCGGAGAATGACCACTTGGCCGAAACCGAATCGAATTCAGAAAAGACCGTAACTGCAGGTGAGTTGATGACCTCGCCGGTGCTCACAATTTCAGCACAGGCAACCGTGGAAGAGGCGGCTCAACTCATGCTTGTAAACCGCATTGGCTCCGTCATAGTTCTCGACGAGAACGGGCACTATGCCGGAATCATGACGGAACGCATGATGCTTCCTGAAGAGATCATGATCCCGTTCATGCGCGGTAAGGCGTTCCGCCTTCTCGGCCACGAAGTGGGCAAACTGGACAACATCGAGGAAACGATGGACGAGGTCCGTTCCGTCAAAGTCGCTGACGTGATGAGTACCGAAAGCACAGCCGCCGAAAAAGACACTCCGATCTCCATCGTTGTGGAGCAGATGGTCTCCAAGAACGTCCATCATGTCTGCGTCGTGGAAGACCGCAAACCGATAGGCATCGTTTCGCGCCACGACCTCTTAAGGCTGTTCTTCGACACCGAGCATCCCACGATGGTTTCTACTGTGCTACTCACAGACGATCAGGCGTAGGTGCCTTCGCCAACTTCGCTTCGCAGGCTGCGATGTCCTTCTGGCTGTCAACAGTCAACCACATGGCTTCTGAGTGAAGCCCAGACATTCGCCGCTCGGACGCAATTTCCTGGAACGTGGTTGTCTCATGATCGCCAATCTCAGGCAACCGCTGCTCAAGCGATCTGTCGAACAGATAGATTCCTGCGTTGACCCACAGCGGCAATCGTCCCTTCTCAACAAAGCGAATTACGGTGCCGTCTTCTTCGGTGTCCACCGTCCCATATTGACTCATATAAGGCGACAGCATGATGGTGGCAAGCGCGTTGTTGCGTTCATGCAACGACCGCATCTCTGCGAGTCTCTGGTCGGTCACATTGTCACCGTTCGTCACAAGTACAGTGCCCGCATCGGCAGGGACCTGCGACATACCTTTGCGAACAGCTCCG
The DNA here is from genome assembly GCA_029262715.1 of Chloroflexota bacterium. Classification (GTDB taxonomy): domain Bacteria; phylum Chloroflexota; class Dehalococcoidia; order Lucifugimonadales; family Lucifugimonadaceae; genus JAJCYX01. The sequence goes on along the minus strand of JAJCYX010000079.1, from coordinate 4,484 downwards.
CCGCGGCCTAAAGGAACATCTTCAAAGGAATAGTGAGCGGTGATTCCAAATTTGCGGCCGTCACCGAAATAGTCCCTGATTCTCTCACCAAGGTAGCCGCATAAAAATACGACGTCAGTAACGCCCTGATCCCGCATCCACTCCACCTGGTACGACAGCATAGGCTTGCCGTTGATCGGGATCATTGGCTTGGGAATGTCGTCCGTTAGCGGGCGCAGCCTCTCGCCACGGCCTCCAGCGATTATGAGTGCGAAGAACTTCTCGTCCAAGAATCCCCCGGGGTGAAGAGACAGAAAATGAATGGACTGGATGATGAGTGACAGGTAACAACAGATGAATGAAGTCGTTAGATCGGTGAACGAGGATAGCACGCGACCACCAGATCAAAGCGTTTCCTCTGCTTTCGACCTCACCCATTCACATATCTACTTGTTCAAATAGAGGCTGTATTGACGCCATTCTTCAACTGCGTCCAAACACGGAATATCGACTCAATAGCCGTCGCCTGCTGCTGGCCGATAACCCGCTTGCCACCCGGTGTGAGTACTGTCGCGCCAAATGTAATGCCAACGACATTCCCCTGCAGGTCGACAACTGGACCGCCACTGTCACCGGGATCTGCATCCGCATCAAACACAACGACACCAACGCCGCCAGTGTCATCACCTTCATCTGCTCGTTGCGGCCCACCGTCCAGAACAAAGCCAATATGCCTGACCACCGTTGTTACCACTCCCGTGTGAACAACCGGGAATCCACCTGTTGAAGCGATGGAGTAGCCAAGTTGCATGATCGGCGTGCCAGCATCGCTGGCCACCACGATTCGGGTCGGCAGAATCGGTGCCTCGTGCTCCACCTGGATAGCTGCAAGATCGCGTTTAGCATCGAACCCTCTGACCGTCCCAACCAGAACCTCGACGCCACCGTCCGCCTGCGGAACCTCGATGGTCACGGTAGTTGAGCCGGTGATCACGTGTTCATTCGTGATTATCCAGCCATTTTCAATAGCCCATCCGGAACCAGAGAAACCGCCGGCCCGTATCTTAACTATTGAAAGCCTGAGATCAGAATAGAGGTCGCTAGGCACCGGTGCCGGAGTCGGCGAAGATTGTGGCGTCGCAGACGGCGCTGGAGTCACTGTTGGCGCAGGGGTCGGTACGGCTGGCAGTGTTGCTGTTGGCTGTGGAGTTGCTGTCGGAGCGGGTGTCGAAGTAGGGAGTGGAGTCGGAACCGTCTGTGACGTTGGCAATGACTGCGGAGTTGCAGTTGGCTGTGGAGTGACCGTCGGCTGCGGCGTCGCAGTTGGCAGGTTCGCAAGCGCCTGAGCAACCCGTGCGTCGATTGTTGAATCGATATTCACATCACTGCCGCACGCGACGAGCCCGAATGCTACAACTGCAATCGAGAAGTACATCACCCTGCGAACAGACGGGACCCTGAGCCGCATACGAATCACTTTGTGAATCCAAGGCGCTTTCGGCACGCCTCGACACATTCTCACATCACCCCAACGCTATCGGACGAGTGTCAGCCCCAACATCATTGATCCAGAGACCATTGACACGAGTCGTTGGTCTATTACGCGTACACGGATCATAACGATTCAATTCATGAAACGTATCAGCCGGCTCTACCGAATAGCCTCGGCAACCAGCTCCAGCAGAGCACTACCCTGCGCGGGATCAGCATCCTCGAACATTCCCGGACTTCTCACCACGATCAGGTCCAGAGAAGGGCAGACCCACACATGCTGCCTTCCGGCACCCCAGGCAGCAAACGAATCTCTGGGCAGGTTCGGCCACATCCTGCCCCGGTCGTTGCACCAAAACCCGAGACCGTATCGATGATTCTCTTCTGGCTCGTTTGCTCGCACATCTGCGTTCACCTTCGTCGCCTCTGTCATCCACTCCCCTGGCACAACCTGCGTGCCGTTCCAACGGCCATTGTGCATCCAGAGCAATCCGCAGCGTGCCATGTCGTACGGTGTCATCTCGTATCCGGTGTAGTAACCGAACACACCGAGTTTCGCCTTCTCGCGCAGTTCAAAATTCCGATAGTCCCATGACCACGTCCCACCAATTGGGTTGCGTACCTTCCACTCCGTCAACGTGCCAAACCCTGCGCCGCGTTCGGGATCGGAAGACTTGTAAAGGCTGTACGCACTGGCAATCGCGTGCGTGAGAATATTCATCCCAAACGTCTGGTAGTTGAACACCTTGCCCGGTGCTTCACCAGGTTTCATGTACCCAGACGTATTGCCGATAAACTGCCTGAACGTGATCTCTTCATTCTCAGGAAAGGCATGCCGCCCCTCCTTCGGCCCTTCGCCCGTAGCGACTTCCATCATCTCCGGGTAGTAGTCAACAACGCGATCGTCCGCAGACCGGATCACGCCTTCTTGAACGGCGATACCGAGAACACATGAAAAAGTGGACTTCGATGCAGATGCCTGACGCGCCTTCTCCAGAGGGTCGATTCTGAAGTTCCACGTTGCGGCTATACGGCCATGCCGGGCGATGAGCACTCGGTATGGAGCGTTTTCGGCTTCAATCGCCTGCCGGCTACCGGCCGCGGTCAGTCGCTCACGGTCAAACCCCAACTCTTCAGGCCCTACAGACTGCCATTGCTCAGCAGGCCAAACTGTCTCGACACTACCCGTTTGTGCCATTTCGTTCTCAATTCGTTCCAAGCATTTGGACTATTAGCCAAAAATCGGATGTCGATTTCATTCCGGTCGATGCGTCGTGAATGCAAGAGACATCGACCACAGAATTCCGAGTGCTGTCCATCTCAGAACTCTGCCGGAGTCCGGAAGGCACCGACAACATGCGATACCTTGCAATGATATTCGCTAAAGAATCAGACGATAGACAGACTGAGGCCGAGTGCCGACAGCATTTTGAACAGTTTGCGCGCTTCAACAAGGATGCCAGGGAGGCCGGCGTTTTCCTTGGTGGAGAGGCGCTGAAACCGGGTGAGACAGCAACAGTCGTGCGAATGATGGAAAATGGTGCCAGCGTGACTGACGGCCCGTTCACCGAGTCCAAAGAGGCGGTCGCCGGGTTCTATATGCTCAATTGTGAGAACCTTGATCAGGCCATTGAATGGGCTGCCAGGATCCCTGCGGCACGCTATGGAGCCATCGAGGTGCGGCCGATTCTTGAACTGGATATCTGATCGGATCCCAGTCAGCGCAAGGCAAGAGCGATTCCAATGAACCGGTACATGATATTGATACACGGTGATGATGAGGCTTTCGCAGCCTTGCCACCTGAGCAGATTGCACAGATGTTGGAGCAGCTCCAGCCGTTCGAAGAGACAGTGCAACGTGAAGGTAACCTCATCAGCACGCACCGGCTGCACGCCGCATCTCAAGCGACTCTGCTGAAGATCAAGGGCGGAAACCGGTCATTCACAGACGGTCCGTTCACCGAGTCGAAAGAGCAGTTGGGCGGGTACTACCTGGTTGAAGCCACTAGCAAAGAGCAGGTTCTGGGCTGGCTGAACCTGATCCCCGCTCTCATGGACTCAACTATCGAGATGCGGCAAGTCGTCGATGAAGAACGAAGTGTGCCTTGACCAATTCTGAAAACGGCTCCGTGCCTGAACCTGGAGTCGATCCTCGAAACGGTTCGAAAGGCGGCACCACGCCGTCTGAGGCCATCGACCGCGTCTTCCGTGAGGAGCACGGTCTGATCATCGCCACGTTGATTCGCTCGCTTGGTGACTTCGATCTCGCTGAAGAGGCACTACAGGACGCTATGACGGTCGCATTGGATCGCTGGCAACGAGACAGCGTTCCTGACAGTCCTGGAGCCTGGCTGACAACCGCCGCTCGTAGGAAAGCCATTGACCGCATCCGCCGCGAGAAGGTACGGGATACGAAGCAGACGGCGTTGGCTAGAGAAGACGACGAAGAAACTGAGTTCGAAATGGTAGAAACTACCTCTGATTCCGCACTCGCAGACGACAGGCTACGTCTCATATTCACGTGCTGCCACCCGGCGATAAACGTCGAAGCTCAACTGGCGCTAACTCTGCGAACACTTGGCGGCTTGACGACACAGGAGATTGCCAGGGCGTTCCTGGTGCCGGAGCCTACACTTGCGCAACGACTGGTCAGGGCCAAACGCAAGATCAAAGATGCCAGGATTCCGTACCGAGTTCCGCCGGATCACCTTCTGCCAGAGCGCGTTCCGTCGGTCCTGGCTGTGATCTACCTGATTTTCAATGAGGGCTACTCGGCCAGCGCGGGCGATGATCTGTTGAGGCTGGAGCTATGCGACGAAGCGATTCGACTTGGTCGACTTACCCGTTTGCTCATGCCAGACGAACCGGAAGTGGCAGGTCTCCTCGCTCTGATGCTCCTACAGGACTCCCGGAAAGTGGCGAGAGTCGGGAGTGACGGTAACCAGGTTCTGCTCGAAGACCAGGACCGTTCTCTATGGAACCTTGAGCAGATCAACGAAGGCATCCTGCTACTC
>JAJCYX010000078.1 GCA_029262715.1 Chloroflexota bacterium | reverse complement strand
ACTCGAACGAGTTCCGGAACTCCTGGTCAACTCCGCAAAGCTTGCATTTGCCCTTGCTCACTGCACCGTTCGGTGGCTCAATAACCCAGTGGTGAGTGCAGCCACTATCCGCTCCGTCTGTGCTAGCTACGGTTTCGTCAGATGCGGATGTGGACTTGGTCATATATTGCTCTCTTTACTGGTCTGCCGGCCGTATTGAAGCGGTCAACCTCTACTGGTTTCCCAAACCCCAACCTGTTAATTCTACCGCAGAATGCCCTTTTTTGCCGTGTCTGATGGCCAATACCCAGAGTTGATTACGGGTTTTTGGCTCTAAACACGGTTCATCCAGCGCATTTGAGTAACTACTGAGGCTGAATGCGTGCCAAACAGGCTGACTAGCGCTTGCTGCTACTGCTCTTCATGCCAGGCAACTCACCCTCGATGTATCGAATGAGAGCAATGGTGATCGGCAGTGCGATTATTAGACCAATGAAGAAACCACCGCCGCCACCTATCCACGAACCGATGAGTGCAGGAACTATGACTGCCAGCAGGATTAGCATCTGATCGGTGAAATCGTTATGGAGCTTCTGCATCTGGGTATCTCTGGCCAAATTGATAGTGGAAGGCGATCTGTCAACGAATAGTACGTATTCTACTCAGACTTGGACGGCTCGTGCCGGTGTCGGGTGTGTCTCGTCTCAACCGATGCCTGACACCTCTCGGATTAGCTCCATGTCCAGGGACTCTCGAACCACGTTCGCCAGCCGGTCGTATTCGTCCTCCATTGAGAACGGGCTAACCACTGGCCGCTCGAGTCCAAACCGGTCGGCAACTGACTCTAACAACGGTCGCAGGACCTCAGGAGAGTCAAATAGACCATGCACGTAGCAGCCCATGATGTTGCCATCGCCAGAGACAGCGCCGTCTATTCTGCTAACGCCGTCCCCTCGGTCAATCTCCAGCATAGGCATGACCTGCTGACCATCGTTCACCAGCGTCTCACCTGAATGGATCTCGTATCCGCTACCCGAAGCACCGGTTGTTAGCGATGAAACCTGTGCGCCCGCGGCAACCCGAATCTCTACTCGCCTCGTCACTTTATCGTTGCTGAAAACCGTGTTCACAGGCAGAAGCCCGAGACCGGGTTCGGCATCAGGCACTCCGCCATCTGCACCCTCTGGGTCGTTCAGCATCTCGCCCAGCATCTGGTATCCGCCACAAATACCAGCGACCACGGCTCCGCGATTTGCGGCAGTAACCACGGCTTGATCAAGCCCTCGACTCTTCATCCAACGCAGATCAGCAATCGTGTGCTTCGTCCCGGGAATAATCACGATGTGCGCATCTGCCAACTCCACAGCGTCTCGTGCAAACCTGATATTTACACCGGCCCTCGCCAGTGGATCAAAATCGTCGAAGTTGGAGATGCGCGGCAGTCGGAGAATCGCGACGGTGATCGAATCCTCTGATCCCTGTTTACGAAGAGAGTGCTCCCGCTCCAGCGACATGCCGTCCTCTTCGCGCACCAGCAGATCGGGAACCATCGGCACAACTCCAACTACAGGCACCCCCGTGCGGTCGGCAATCATCTGCGGAAGCGGTTCCAGCAGCGAGCGATCTCCCCTGAAACGGTTAATCACCAACCCCTTCACAAGCGCACGCTCATCCGGTCGTAACAACTCAAGCGTGCCGAGCAGCGAGGCGAACACTCCTCCACGGTCGATATCCGCCACCAGTAACACAGGAGACTCGCAGTACAGCGCAATCTCCATGTTCACGATGTCGCGGTCTCTCAGGTTCACCTCAGCCGGTGAACCAGCACCCTCAATTACCAGCAGATCGTATGCTGCCCGGAGACGATCGAGGGCAGCAGTCGCCTCGGCCCAGAGCTTCTCTCTACCCTCATAGTAGGTACGTGCTTTGAAGCTACCGGCTGGTCGGCCGTTGAGCACAACCTGCGACCTGCCGTCTCCCTCAGGTTTCAGCAGAATCGGGTTCATGTCGGCCGATGGCTCGATACCTGCCGCCGCCGCCTGAACAGCCTGCGACCTCCCAAGCTCAAGGCCATCGGGAGTTACGAAAGCGTTGTTGGACATGTTCTGAGCTTTGAAAGGAGCCACTCGCAGGCCGTCCTGCATGAAGATCCGGCACAGCGCAGCGGTCAGGGTGCTCTTGCCGACCGACGATCCGGTCCCTTGCACCATGAGCGTTTTCGCAACAGCCGTCCGGGGATTCAACATGCTGCTCCCGGACTGCAATCCGCTGCATGAAGACAAAGTCTCGCCCAGAGCGTGAGGCTCAAAACTCCACGCCCTTTTGCGCCGTCACACCCTGAGTCTCGTAGGGATGCTTAATCATCTTCATCTCAGTCACCAGATCGGCGAACTCGACCAGTTCATCCTGCGCGTTGCGGCCGGTAAGTACGACATGCATCATCTCGGGCCTGCGACTCAGCGTGTCGATGATGTCCGAAGCATCGAGCCAGCCATAGCGAATCGGATACGTGATCTCGTCAAGCATAATCACGTCGTACTCGCCAGAAAGGATCATCTCCGAAGCGGTCTTCCAGCCGTGGCGGGCCTTCTCAGCATCCACATCCAGGTCGTGAGAGGTCCAGGTGAAGCCGCGGCCGGCAGGAATCACCTCGACACCCATCTTTTCCAGCGCCCTGTGCTCGCCGTACTTGCCTGACTCGCTCTTGATGAACTGCACTGCTCCTACCTTCATATCACGGCCCCAGGCGCGCAAAAGCATTCCGAACGCAGCAGTGCTCTTTCCCTTGCCGTCACCAGTATTGATGATGACCAGGCCTTTGTGTTTCTTGGGTGGTCGGTTCGTAGGCATAAATACCCCTCTGGGGAGACTCGTCTTACGGTCAATGGGTCTAGACTCGTTGTTGCTTTCAGGCCGTGAATTGACTCGTTGTTGGTCAAGCTGAAACGGTAACTATTCAGTAAATTTTAAGAATCCTAACGCCCTTTAACTGCTAACCTTTGTGACTCCGCGAAAATACGCAAGTGTACGCTCGCGGAAATTCGCGGATGAAAGATCTATCGATCTAAAGAAGAGGGATGATGGCTGATCCGATTATTCAGGCGAGCGGTGTTGTCAAGACATACCGCTCCCGAGATGTTGTTGTGGAAGCGTTGCGAGGGGTCGACCTCCAGGTAGCTGCCGGTGAAATGGTAGCGATCATGGGCCCCAGCGGCTCAGGCAAAACCACCCTGCTGAACTGTCTGTCCGGGCTCGATGGCATCGATGCCGGCGACATTAAGATTAACTCCAGGTCACTGAGCGGAATGTCTGATAACGCACTCAGTGACTATCGAGCCCGGTTCATGGGCTTCGTATTTCAATCCTTCAACCTGCTTCCTGTGCTCAGCGCCAGGGAGAATGTTGAGCTGCCGCTGGTGCTCGCCGGGGTGGGCAGCGCGGCCGCCAAGACCACCGCTATGGAGAAACTGGAAGAGGTTGGCCTGGCGGATCGTGCCAACCACACACCAGCTGAACTCTCGGGTGGGCAGGCGCAGCGAGTGGCTATTGCACGGGCGTTGGCGAACGAGCCTGCGATTGTCTGGGCTGACGAGCCAACAGGAAACCTGGACTCGGAGAACAGCGGAGAGATTATGAATGTGCTACTCCGCATGAACCGGGAACAGGGCCAGACGTTCGTGATCGTCACGCACAGCCTGGAGGTTGGTGAATTGGCAGATCGCATCGTGAACATGCGTGACGGTGCTATCGAAAGCGAGCGAGCAGGCACTGGCGCGAACAGCGTCACAGCACAATGAGAGAGTTCTTCGGACTGGATATGACGGTAGTTGCCACAGTACTGGCGACTTTGCTCATCATCGCTCTTGGTTTCGTCTTCGTTCTCGGACTACGCAACCGAATCCTGGTCAAGCTGGCGCTTCGCAACATCCCGCGTCGCCCCGCACAGACCGTGCTTATTGTCGTTGGCCTCATGCTCTCGACGACCATCATCGCCGCATCTCTTTCTATCGGCGATACCGTTGCCGGGTCAATCCGCGGAACGGTTCTCGATGCGCTCGGCAATACGGATATTCGTATCAGGGCGGCTGTTGACCCTGGCGATATCCTCGGCGATGACTACATTGATGCTGAGACGCAACAGGCCGTTCTGGACGCCACCCAGCCGAACCCAAACGTAGACGGTGTACTGCCCCAGATTAGAGAAACCCTCCCGGTCCTCAACAACAGGACGCAACTGACCGAAGCGCGGATGAATGTCGTTGGGTTGGACCCCGACGGAACGGATGGCTTCGGGAATATCACGGCAACCACGGGCGGAACGATAACCGTATCGTCCCTACAGACCAATGAGGCGCTGATTAACGAGACGGCCGCTGAGGAGATCGACGCGCAGGCTGGCGACACTCTGACACTGGTCACTCCAACAGGTCGCCACGACTTCATGTTGAAAGCGGTCATGGTCGACGGCGGTCTCGCTGCCAACGATGACAGGCTCATCATCTCCCTGCCTGATATGCAGCGCATCATGGACAGAGCGGGGCAAGTGAACCGCATCGATGTGTCGCTTCTTGGAGGCCGAGAAGGTTCCGCCAAGCTGTCTGAAGAGGTTGCGGAAGATCTGCGAGTTCAGTTCACGGATGCTGAAGCCGCTGCCGAGCTGTTTGACGAACTTAGTGACAGCGACGTGATTACGGCCATCGAGGCGCGCATCCTGGACAACCCGGGCGGCAGCATCACATCGGGTACCAAGGACGATCTCAACGAGCTGATCTTGGAGCTGGAGTCCGGTAACCGTTCTTCGGAGCGATTCCGAGCCCTTGTCGTCAAGGGTCAGGTCGCAGGTCATGTAATCGCTGCTGTGGAGTCAGCCGGACTCACGTCACAGGTGCTACCGATTACGTTGCTGTTCTTCCAGATCGAACTGCTTGGAGTAGACGAACTTAAACAGGACGGTCTGGAGTTCGCCGAACTCATAGGCAGCATCTTCGTCACGTTCTTCTCGATCTTCGGTTCATTTTCGATCATCGTCGGCCTTCTACTCATCTTCCTTGTGTTCGTGATGCTCGCCGCTGAGCGCGCTGGGGAGATGGGCATTGCGCGTGCAGTCGGTACGAAACGCCGACACCTTGTGCAGATGTTCACGTTTGAGGGAGTTGCCTATTCGATCGGCGCCGCGATCGTCGGCACCATCGTCGGACTCCTGGCTTCCGGTGGGCTTGTTGCGTTGCTGGTCAACGCGATTGGGGCAACGGATGAGGATGCCGGGTTCGAGTTCAGCTTCACGATCACCGCAACATCGGTAATCGCGGGGTTCTCACTCGGATTGCTACTCACGTTGGCCACCGTTGCTGTTTCTGCATTCCGAGTCAGCAAGCTGAACATCGTGGTTGCCATTCGAGGTTTACCGGCCGAGTTCGTGCCGTCGGAAGTTCTTCCGGTCAGAAGACGGTTGCAGAACATTGGGATAGCGTTGATCTCGCCCATCTGGCAGATCTATCTGCTCGTGGCTCGCAGCAAGTCAAACCGCACAGTTCGCGCTGACATCGGCTTCCTGGTGCTCTACCTGCTTCTCATTCCGTGGTACTTCCGCATCTCCATTTCGCTCTGGCGGTTCTTCAGCCCCTGGTTCGGCACAGGTATACCGCAGATCGCGGTCGGACTGGCCGGCGCCATCGTCGGTGCCAACCTCACATCTGGATTCCTATTTACGATGCTGACCAGCCTGTTCCTCGTTGGAGTAGGGCAACTCGTCAGGTGGTTGGGCTACCGCTCAGGTCTTCGGCGTGAGGTGGCAGACAGGATTGGCTACTCGCTGATGGGCGTCCTGGTTCTCGTATTCTGGGCACTGCCGTTCGATGCGCTTGACTGGCTGACCGGCACCCTCAGCGGCGGCATCGAGATGTTCATTGTCTCGGGTGTGTGGATGGTCGCCTCCGCCGTGTGGATCGTGATGTACAACGCTGACCTGATCACAAACGCAGTTCAGGCGACGATTGGCCAGAACCGAAGACTGCGGCCTATCCTCAAACCGGCAATCGCCTATCCAACTGCCTCTCGCTTCCGTACCGGCCTGACCGTTGCGATGTTTGCGCTGGTCATATTCACACTGATGGTCTTCTCCATCTTGAACAACCTCGGATCAGACATCGTCGACACACCCGACAGGGCAACAGGTGGGTTTGATATCAGGGCAGAGACCAGTGTTGATCTACCGGTGACCGATATTGATGCGGCTATCGAGGTCGCTCCAACGCTGAACCCTGCGGATTTCGCACTGGTAGCCGCGAGCACCAACCTTGCCGGAGAGGCACGGCAGGCTGGTGCTGAAGAAATACGCTTCCTGGATGTTCCCATCCGAGGTGTTGACGACGCGTATCTCCAGAATATCCAGTACGAAATGTCGCACTTCGACCCGGAATTCTTGCCTTCTGGAATAGACACAACAGACAAGCTTGCGGTCGCTAGGGCGATCTGGGACCGACTTGCGGCCGATTCGACACTTGCAGTCGTTTCTAACGGCTTGCTGGAAGCTCCCGCCGGAGATGGCGGTTTTGGCTTTGGACCTGGAGGGTTTGAAGTCGAAGGAATTGCCCAGGATGATGACGAAGAGATAACAGCTTTTGAGGTCAGCATCCGCCAGACTCGCGGACAGGGTGAAACGGTCCAGCGCACGGTAATTGGCGCTGTTGACCCGTTTGCCGCGGCATTTGAGCCCTCAGAAGATGGAAACGCTACCGCGGTAATAACAACCAGCTCAGTTATTTTCGACGAGATATCAAACGAACCAGTGCCGTTCACTACCCACCGAATCCGTCTTGCTGACGGCGTAGACCCGGGCAGGACTGCAGCGCTCATGGAGACTGCATTCCTGGACAACAGCATGCTGGCTACAGACACGTTTGAGGAGATCGAAGACGGTATTGCTCAGAACGACGCGTTTGGTCGGCTCTTCCAGGCGTTTATGGGGCTGGGACTTGTCGTCGGAGTTGCGTCACTCGGTGTGCTCTCATTCCGGGCAGTTGTTGAGCGCCGTGTGTCCATCGGCATGATGCGAGCGATCGGCTACAAGTCAAGGATGATCCAGGTTCAGTTCCTTCTGGAGTCTGTTTTCGTCACGGTGCTTGGAACGGCAATTGGACTGGCACTTGGTGCGCTCATCTCCTGGAACATCGTCAACAGCATCGAAGACTCGTTCGACGGCGTTAGCTTCTCGATACCGTGGCTCACCGTTGTCGTTATCGTGGTGATCGCCGTTGTTGCAGCACTCATCACGACGTTCATACCTGCGAGACAGGCATCACGCATCTTCCCGTCCGAAGCCCTGCGCTACGAGTAGCTCAGAGACCGCCCCGTCTGATGTCCGGTCTCAGGTTCACGCGTCGCGGGTCCAGCAAACGGCGCGCAGTGCTCAACTGCTCCGGCGTGTCGATATCGAAAAAACTCATCAGCCGCGGGTCATGGCGCTCAACCTCATCCTCGGTCATGACGCTCACAGGCGGGTTGTCGTTTAACAGTGAGGATTCGATAAGCCTGGATGGCGACCGTTCGCCCAAAGCCAGAGCCTCTTCAATGACCGCAACCCAGTCTTCGACCACCAACACCGCATGAAGTGGATGAAGCCTGCCTGCCACCCGAGCGAATACAGATTCGGGCTGTGAACCTGTGCTGTACGCAGCGGCGATCATCGCACCGATCAGCCGCCTCGAAAGGAACGGGTAGTCGGCGCCGGTAACGAATGCAAGCGGAGTCACAGCAGCCTTCAATCCGGCATGAATTGCAGCCAACGGACCTTCATACGGCGCAGTGTCTGTAACGACGTGCATGCGGAGAGCAATCGCCGTGTCCGGTGAGTCGTCTGTTTGCGAATCTCTAGCTACGAACACAAGCTCGTCGCAGAGAAACCGTAATGTGTCCGTCACCCGCGCCAGGACGAGCTTGCCGCCGAGTTGGATCATCGGTTTCGGTGTGCCAAGCCGCGTGCTGCGGCCACCTCCGATCACAATCCCAGTCACGCCCGTGCGCTGATGCGGACTCACCGCTGATTGTCTTTCGAGCCTTTGCGAGCCTCAAGAACGTCGGAGCCGGGGTAAAACCTTGCCCATGCAAACCAAAATCCGCTCTGGGCGGTCAGCAGCTCCAGGCGTTTCCCTTTCAACTCGCCTGAGACGCACTCACCGCTAACCGCGCGCCAGCGCGAGCCTGTCTGCGAATCAATCAGGAACCACGGCTCGTAGTTGATACGGCTACGCATATCCGGTTCATCCGGGTTCGGGTCGGGTCGCATCGGGTTTTTCGAGTCACCGGAGAAACTCAGTGTCCGACCGTCAACAACTCTGCTAAACAGAACGGCAGTACCGCTCAATCGTTCGTGTGCCATCAGCACAGGCTCGCGACCGATCTCCTCGTTGATCAGAGGGCGCGATATCAGCGCCGGATACGGGTAGCAGCGAGCGCTCCCTTTGATCTCGATGCCGATCACATTGTCCTTGTCATGCCACCTGCGGTCGTTTGCCGACTGCTGGTAGAGGCCAGCGCGGTCGGTGATGTAGTAGCGCTCGAACATGTCGATCTCAGGCGTTCCATCCAGTGACATCACTTCAGTATTTGGGAATGCGCCAGACCACGCACGCCAGTTCGTCGCCACTACAGGAATCTGGCTTAGCGTGTGTCCAGCTATCGGTCCGGTAACCGCCTGCCCCAGGAACTGCACAATCTCACTGCCCGTTGCATCTACCAGGATCGTAGAGTTCAACAGCGTCTTGCGAATCGTGTAAAGGTCAGGCTCAACACCGTTTTGGGTCTCCAGGATGAACGCCCGCGCTGCGTAAGTGACCGGCCACCAGGTGACGAACACATGCACGCCATCGAGAACTTCGTGGGCAACCTCACGCACACTCATCGCAGCCAGCGGATAGGCGATTGCATGCCCTTCGACCTCGATACCCAGAACGCGATCCTCAGCCTCAACCTCGTCGTCCGCAGCGTTCGCTTCCTTGACGCTCAGATACGTCGGGTCGGAGCCCGGCATCAAACGTCGCTTGCCAGTGTTACGGCGCAACAGTTCGAGGTACGGCTCACTCTTGCCCGGAAGTGTCAGAGGAACCGCGTCCGCGAAGTAGGCGAGCCTGTAGAGAACAAAGACCACGAAACCGCCGGCCCAGACCGAAAGGAGAATCCCTATCGGCCCCGCTGCTCCTGCAATCGCAAACATTCCGAAGACGACAGCGGCCGCCACTACGAAGATCACCGCGGCCTTGCCCTGTGGGCTAAGCGGGATGCTGTTGACTATCCGTTGGTCCTGTCGCATGAGCTGGCTTTACTCGAATCTGGCTAATTTGGCGATGATGTAGTGCGATTCTAACTTTGCCATCGCCCCAAATGTCTTCTGGATAGCGAAACGATGCTAAATCGCTAGTTATACTGCGCTGATTCCCGGCCACACCGCGGCTAAATTCAACCGTTCAGTTCCTGGAGAACCCTCTTGGTCGAACCCACAACTAGAGTCTCAGATTCCCTTCTCGATCGGTATCGTTCAGTTTCCAACGCAACCGTGCTCGGCAAGCTGCTACAGCGTGGATACGATAAAACCTACATGAGCGGCGTTCACAGCCTCGCACCCGGCAGACGACTTGTCGGAAGGGCAGTCACGCTGCGCTACTTGCCATCACG
>JAJCYX010000077.1 GCA_029262715.1 Chloroflexota bacterium | reverse complement strand
GAGAAGGCTCACCCTGAGGTCTTCAACACGCTATTACAGGTGTTGGACGATGGGCGTTTGACCGATGGCCAGGGACGTACGGTGGACTTCCGGAATACAGTCATCATCATGACCAGTAACCTCGGAACATCAGGTGTGCCTCAGGAGGCGGTCGGTTTCAAAACGTCTGGAAGCGAGTCAGCCGAGTCCGGCAAACAGCGCGCAGAGGTGGAGGACGCTCTAAAGCGTGCGTTCAGGCCCGAATTCCTGAACAGGATCGACGATGTGATCATCTTCGATTCGTTGACGCAAGATGACACGCTGAAGATCGTCGGCAAACTGCTGGGCGAGGTTCAGGCACGGGTTAACGAACTCGGTGTCACCGTTGAAGTCACTGACTCCGCGAAGGAGTGGCTGGCGAAGGAAGGGTTTGATCGCATGTACGGCGCAAGGCCGCTCAGGCGTGCGATTCAACGCCACGTTGAGAACGAGCTGTCTAAGCGAATTCTGAGCGGGCAACTTGTCCGTGGCGGAACCGTAAAAATTCACGGTGGGGAGACCGGCCTCAGCTTTGAGGAGGTCGCTCCCGCCCCCGCGGCGGAGGTTGAAGTCGAACAAGTCGAGCCGGTGCCTTCCGAGCAAACTGCTGGTTAGCGGCTCGATCACTGCGTGGTAACAAAACGGGGCCGCTGGGCACATCGTTGTCCAGCGGCCCTGTTCGTTGATGAACCTGTGGCCAGAGGTTGTTGTTCGGCGTGAACACAGGGGATATGAAAGGTGATCCGCGCCTGCGGTAACTCGGGGTGTCATAAGATGGCCTTGTGATCGAAGACCCATCTGAAACCAGCGAAATAGTCCCCGGAGAGCACCTTGAATCCGGAGAATATGGCGCTGCCAGTCCCGCACTCGTCCAATCATCAGACTCCATCGCCAACTGGCTCAATAGCCATCCGAAGCTGATACAGATCACAATCTGGTCGATCGTCGTTGGGTCAATTGTTACTGGCGTGATCCTTTTTGTCAGTGGACGGCTGGAGCCGGGAGGTGTCGGGTACACCGGCGCGTTCCTCATCAACCTCATCGGCTCGGCCTCGGTTGTGGTTCCAGTCCCCGGCCTCGCTGCCGTCTGTGCAGCGGCGGCTCCCGACGTCGGACTGAACATTCTGGCGCTGGGACTGATCGGTGGAATCGGAGCAACGATAGGAGAGTTGACCGGTTATCTGGCCGGATACGGCGGCCAGTCGTTTGTGCAGAAATCTCGCTACTACGGGCGCGTCCGCTCACTGGTCATCAGGCGCGGCGCGCTGGCTCTATTCATCCTGGCTGCACTGCCAATGCCGGTTTTCGATGTCGCAGGGATAGCATCAGGGTCACTTGGATATCCCATCAGGCGATTCCTACTATGGGTGTTTCTCGGTAAGATCATTAAGTTCATCGGCGTGGCCTATGCTTGTCAGCAAGGCATAGACTGGTTCACGAACCTGCTGACCTTTTAGGTCGCACACTCCAGCTCACTTGCCCTGACCGGAGTTTCGATGGACCTCCAGGACGAAATCCTCGCCGCCGATGCCGGGCCTCAACTGAGCCCGTTTCAAAGTTGGCTGATCCTTCACCAGGATCTGCTGACGCGCTTCGTTCCCCTTGCCATCGTTGCCGCGTTCGTCACCGTCGGAGTGATCTTTTGGACAACAGGGCGTTTCGATGTCGACAACGTCGGCCTTGGGGGCGTCTGGTTCTTCTCGTTCATAGGCGCTGCGTCAATTTTCGTCCCTATCCCTGGCCTTGCCGCGGTATGTGTTGCAGCGTCGCCCGCAGTCGGCCTCAATCCAATTACGGTCGGAATCGTCGCCGGATCAGCCGAGGCGTTGGGAGAGTTCAGCGGGTACCTTGCAGGTATGGGAGGACGAAGCCTGTTCGAGCGAAACAGGTTCTACCCGAAGTTCCGTGACCTGCTGATACGCCGTGGTGGATGGATCCTGTTCTTCGCAAGCATCGTTCCGAATCCGCTTTTTGATGTAGTTGGAATCGCCGCAGGCAGCATCCTCTATCCGGCAAAGAAATTCTTCCTGATTCTTCTCGTCTCGAAAACGATTAAATCAGCCGGCGTTGCGTACGCATGCTTTTGGGGAATCACCTGGATCCAGGACATTGCCAATTGATGGGCGACTCGGAACTGGTTGGCGCAGTACTACTAGCCGCCGGATCAAGCTCAAGGATGGACGGGGTCGACAAGCAGCTTCTGAAGCTTCGCGGGATGCCTGTTTTTATGCATTCCCTGCGGATTCTTGAGCACAGCGCACACATTGACTCAATCTGCGTCGTCTTCTCCCAGAGCAACTTCGATGAAGGGAAACAGGCGCTTACGAACGCGAGCATCAGCAAAGTGACAGCCACGGTAGTTGGCGGCGCTCGACGGCAAGACTCCGTGAAGTTTGGTGTTGAGGCTCTGCTCGCCAGTGGTCCAGAACCTCAATGGCTGGTAATTCATGACGCAGCACGACCGTTCGTCGATGAACCTATGATCGAACGCGGTTTGATTGCCGCTCGTGAGACCGGGGCGTCCGTCACTGCGATGCCGCTGAAGGACACGGTCAAGCAGATTGCAGGGCAGACAGTTGTGGCAACGCCTGACCGGGATCACCTGCGGGTTATTCAGACGCCACAGGTCTTCCGAGCCTCAACCCTGATAGGTGCGTATTCAACTGTCATCTCAGACGTGACCGACGATGCGTCAATGGTCGAGCAGAACGGCGGCACCGTGACTGTGTTCGATGGCGGTTACGACAACATCAAGATCACCACGCCTGATGATCTAGCCATTGCAGAAACTATCTTTGATCGCAGGAACGGCCAGCCCACCGGGCAGAGCGCGCTCCGCTGGGGTATTGGGTTCGACGGCCACAGTCTCGTTGATGGCGGCCCGCTACGGCTCGGCGGTGTAGATATCGAATTCGATAGACGGCTGGAAGGCCACTCGGACGGGGATGTGCTGCTGCATGCGATCAATTCAGCTCTACTTGGCGCAGCGGGTCTCGGGGATATGGGATCGAACTTTCCGTCTTCAGACGCGTCGCTTACCGGTATCGATAGCGCTGACCTTCTCACCCGGTCGCTGAAGAAGATGCATGAAAACGGTTGGGAACCTGAGCACCTCGATGCTACTATCATCGCCCAGCAGCCACGACTATCCGGTCATGTTGAGTCGATTACGCACCGAATAGCGGAGGTAGTCGGCCTTGATGAGACATCGGTCAACATCAAGGTCACATCCACAGACCATGTTGGGGCAATTGGTGAAGGGCGCGGTATTGCCGCGCAGGCTGTTGCCACAATTCGTTCAACTTAATCAGGGCTTCACGCGCCCCAGATAAAACCAGAATGCGCCTATACAACTCAATGACCCGCACGCGCGAGGAATTCAAGCCGATTGGCGACGAAGTCCAGATGTACGTCTGCGGTGTGACCGTCTATGACCGACCGCACATGGGCCACGCCCTGAGCAGTGTGGTGTTTGACGTGCTGCACAGGTACATGGAATACCGCGGGATGAAAGTTCGGCGCGTTCAGAACTTCACAGATGTCGATGACAAGATCATCAACCGTGCAAACCAGCAAGGCATCTCTGCTGAAGAGGTTGCCGAGACGCATGTGCAGTCCTTCTTCGATGCAATGGACGGT
>JAJCYX010000076.1 GCA_029262715.1 Chloroflexota bacterium | reverse complement strand
GGATGATGATGCGGAAACGGTCCACGAAACAGCCAGCTCCACCTACTCGCTTCCAGAATCACTCGGCCTCCGTAGAGTTGCTCGCTACCAGGGCCATGCGGGGCCTCAAGGCGTTTATCTTGGCGATGATCTCTGGGAAGCCGGCGTATTTGCAGATGGCGAGCATGCCGCTGTGGTTGTTGAAGGTACATGCATGGAGCCAGAGCTACATCCGGGCGATATTGTGCTGGTTGCTCGTCAGATCAAACCAGAATCGGGTGACATCGTTGCCTTTTCTATTGACGACTCTCTCTACTTCGCATTCTTCAAGCAACGGCGTCAGACTGCACAACTTGAGAACAACGACGGCAGTAGACCTCTTACCGACGTTGTTCTCGAAGGTGTTGTGTTGGAGCGCCGAACAACGTACCGGCAGCGAAGAGCTTCTGGTTCAAGTCGCCGCTGATCCCGGTGGCTGATACGATTCCGGCTCCATCATCAAAAGATCACGGAGCGGAATATGTACGTAGTGAGGCGCTGGTACAAAACGAAACCCGGTGAAGCGCGCCGTGTTGCAACTCTTGTGCACAAACAGGCCACCGCCTACAAAGAAGCCGGGCAGCGAAGCGATTTCAGAGTCTCCTACAACGGATACACCATGCCGGGCGAGCAGAATGTTGTGTGCCTCGAATGGACTGATGAAAGGCTGGAGACGCCGTCTCGCGAAGGGCACAGTCTGCCGAAAGCTGCGCTAGAGCTTGGAGCAGAGGTCCGGGGTCTGATTGAAAGCCAACGCATCGAGTTCATGGAAATGCTCACACCCGTGAAATTCCAGGAGTAAACAATGGAACCTGCCGTCGCAATCTCAAATCCGAACGATGAGGTGCTTCAGACCGCAGCACAGTTCGGCATCAAGAACATCGTTGTCTATTCAGGTCCCGGAACTCCGGGGCGCAACAAACCGCGTCAGGATTTTTCCGACTACGTTGCGCTGAGGATGCGCATCGAGTCTTACGGCCTGAACCTAGTTGCTATCGAGGGCGGTTTCTCACCCTCTCGCAAGTACGACGATGTCATCTTTGGTGGCCCAAAGCAGGACGAGTTGATCGAGGAGCTGGTTGCCGAGGTTCGTGACATGGGCAACGCGGGAATCCCGATCTGGGGCTACAACTGGATGCCCAACTCATGGGGCCGCGCCTATCCGACGTACATACGTGGCGGTGCGATGGCGACCGGTTATGACTGGGACTGGGAGCAGGATCGCCGCCCGCTCACATTTGGCAGAGAGATGGATGAGGACACGATGTGGGCCGCGCTTGAGTACTGGATCAAGGCGGTGACACCGGTGGCGGAAGAGGTTGGCATTCGGTGCGGGATTCACCCAGAGGACCCACCTGTTCCACAGCGTGCTGGTGTTCCCGGACTATTCAGAAATTTCGCAGCGTTCAAGCGGCTGATTGAAGTTGTGCCTTCGGACTACAACGCGATCGAGTTTTGCCAGGGCACGTTCTCTGAGATGCCAGGCGAAGACATCTACGAAATGATCGAGTACTTCGCGTCACGCAACAAGGTTCTGTATGTCCACTTCCGCAACGTTTCTGGGAAGGCTCCAAAGTTCAACGAGGAGTTCATCAACAACGGTTACGTGGATATGAAGCGCGCTATGCGGACGTACCGAGACGCTGGTTACACGGGCACCTTTATCGACGATCATTGCCCGATCATGCTCGATGACACTACGTTCCCCGGCAACCTCGGTGGCTACAGGTCACGCCTGTTCGCCCAGGGCTACATTCAAGGGTTGATCGAGTCGGTCGAGAAGGAACTTGAGTATGGCGGACCGGTCAGATGACGCGAGTGAATCGCTGCTGTTTCGAATAGAGATTGCGGCGGTTGCGGACTGTCGTGCAATTGCAGAGGTCCATTCGAAGGCTGTGATTGCAGCGTACCCGGAGGTCCTGCCGCCTGAGATTTTCGACCCGGAGTTTGTGGCTCCAGACAAGATGGAAACAGAATGCAGAGCACTCTTCGACAGCTTTGGAGCGAACGATACGCAACTGAAGGCTGTCGTCGGAGACACTGTCGTTGGGATCGGCACTTGCGGTGACGATACGCAGCTAAATCAGGACGGAACTGGCTACATCCAGCGCGTATATGTGGATCCGGAATGGTGGGGTCGAGGTGTAGGAACTGCGCTTGTGAATCGAGCGATGGAGTTGTTGGCAGAACGTGGCTATTTGCAAGCGGCGCTGCAGGTCTTGGAGAACAACAAAAAAGCTAGGGCGTTCTATGAAAAGCGCGGCTGGCGATATGAACAGACTGTTCGGGTAAAGTCGTTGGTAAAGAGTTGAGGTATACGAAGTCGTTGGCGAGACAGTGATCGCAACCCACTTTGAGCAAGACGAACGCGAAAGGCGTAGAAGAATATGAGAATTGGACTTGGCAAAGGTGGCGCAGCAGACCGACAGTTTCTGCGCTTCGCCGCGCAGCTTGGTATCCAGGATGTAGTGATCAATACTCCGCCCGTGCCGGTGAAAAACGGCAGGTGGGAGCTAGTCGACCTTGTTGCCCTCAAGAATCAGGTTGAGGAGTACGGCCTTACACTCTCAGCAATCGAAAACACACCTATCGACATGCGCCAACACATCATTGCGGGTGGACCTCGCTTCGATGAGCAGCTCGAAAATATGGTTCACACCATTCGAAATATCGGCCGAGCTGGGATTCCTATCTACACGATGAGTTGGCGATATCCGCGTTTCTACCGCACCGGTTTTGAGGAGATTCGCGCCGGAGCGACTGGTACCGCCTACGACGCGGCAAAAGAGGATTGGCCAGACGTACTTGACTGGGAATTGACCCAGGAACGCGCATGGGAATGTCTTGAGACGTGGGTCAAGACGATCACTCCGGTCGCAGAGGAAAACGGTGTTCGGATCGGCATTCATCCTGTTGACCCACCAATGCCGACTATCGCCGGTGTGCCGCAACTCGTCCACAACTTCGAGGGCTACAAGCGGCTGATTGATATCGTCGACAGCCCCGCAAACTCGGTGCTGTTGTGCCAGGGATCGTTCTCACAGATGGCTGGAGCGGACGGCGAGGGCGAGAATTCGATCTACAACATGATCGAGTACCTGGTGAAGCGAAAGCGAGTTGTCTACGTCCACTTCCGCAACGTCTCAGGAACCGTGCCAAAGTTCCACGAAGAGTTCATCAACACCGGTTACGTGGATATGTACCGAGCGATGCGGATATATGCCGAGAACGGGTTCGATGGCTTTTTCATGGACGATCACGCACCGATAGTCGCAGGTGACTCCGACTACGGTCACCGGGCACGGGCGTTTTCCACCGGATATATCCAGTCGCTGATCGAAACCGTGACTGACACATCGTTGTACGCGGCGCACTGAGCAAGTCGCGACCGCAGAAATTCGTATGCGCCAGAGGCTTCCAGCAGGAGTAATATCCTGCCAATGTCAACGCGACTCATAGCCCAAATTCCAGAATTCACCGCTTGAGCGCAGGTCAAGCTCAAGGCGATTCCGCCATAGCTGATCCAAATCTCGCCTACGCAGGTAAGTGGAAGGCGTTCGGCGCCATTGGAATCTCGTTCTTCACAATGGTCATGAGCATGTCCATGGTGTTTCTCGCGCTTGAAGCGATTGCGGAAGATTTCGGCGTGACGCTTCGGACGGTCGCGTGGGTCGTAATCGCCCAGGCGCTAACAATCAGCGCGTTGATGATGCCGATGGGACGGCTGGCTGACATCATCGGTCGCAAAAGAGTGCACCTGATCGGCCTGGTGTTCTTCATGGCCGGTGCCATCTTCACAGCACTCGCACCCGTATTCGGATTGCTGATCGTCTCGCGGGTCGTGATGGCGATTGGCAACTCAATGAGCCAGTCAGTAGGCACCGCGATGGTCATTTCAGTGTTCCCGCCTGCTGAGCGAGGCAAGGCACTGGGCAGCCAGACCACGGCGGTGGCCATTGGTGGCGCCGCGGGACCGGCCATAGCGGGACTACTGCTTGAATTCCTGCCGTGGCAGGCGCTGTTCTGGATACTCGTCCCGCCGATCGCGCTGGCGTTCATTGCAAGCTACTTCATCCTGGACGAAGCTGTCGTCAGTCAACGTCGGCCCGGTCAGCGAGAGTCATTTGACTGGGTTGGAGCGATTCTGTCTGCGGTTAGCATCATCCTTGTCGTAATACTGATCAATAATCCGCTGGCTGAGAGTTGGAGCTCACCGATCATGCTCGGCGGTGTTGTTGCCGCTGTGGTGCTGTTCTCGTCATTCGTCATGTGGGAACTGCGGTCGACGGCTCCAATGCTTCAGCTCCGGATGTTTGGCAACACCGTGTTCACACTCGCGGTAGTGACGAGATACCTTGGATTTCTTGGTACGACGGCAGGCCGACTGCTGGTGCCGATCTACCTCATCAGCCTGCGAGATCTTTCTCCAGGTTCTGCCGGTGCAATACTTCTGTTGAGCGCAGTTGGAATGGCTATCGCAGCTCAGACTGCCGGGAGGCTATCTGACAGATTTAGCGAACGACCTCTCAGCATGTTCGGGTTCCTTCTTCTTGTACTGACTTCTATAGGGTTTGTCTTCACAGACGGATCAACTCCATTGTGGATTTTGACCGTGCTGCTGTTCATCAACGGACTCGGCATGGGAACGTGGGCTGTACCCAACAACAATGTGATCATGGGATCGGTTCCGCGATCCAGCTTCGGTGTCGTTGGCGCGTTCGCCAACCTCACGCGAAATGTAGGCAATGTGACCGGGCAAGCCGTCGCCGCTGCGGTAGTGGTGGGAGTAATGGCATCACAGGGCTTCGACATTCCGCTGAACGAAATCAGCGAAAACGCAGGCGCGGGCGACTCGTTTATCGACGGCTGGAAAGTCGCATTCATCCTCGTAGCGGGATTCTCGGTCGTGGGTATGATCCTCGCAGCAGTAACCAAGCCACGAACTATCCAGTCGGACTAGTTGCACTTGCGGTGCATCAGGATCCGAAGAACGTCTCCGCGTCGTCCTGCGGATAGAAGCCTAGCGCTTCGTTCGTCTCTCGCATGTCGAAGATTCGACGTCCGTTGTTGCTGATCACGTAGGCCAGCGTGAAGTCACGGTCCACTTCCAGTGCCTTCTGAAATGCGGTCAAGAGATCACCACGGCTTAGGAACATAGCCCGGACGTAATCTTCTGACGGTGTTCCGGCCGATCGAATAGGCGAGTCTTCATTACCGATTGCGCCGATGCGCATTGCCACGAACTGCACGTTATGGTGCCGTGCAAACAGGCGACCATATATCTCGCCTGTTGCCTTAGACGCACCGTAGATCGAGCTGGGATTAAAGTAGTCTCCGAGCCGTAGCATCACCGGGTTTGAAACATCAAGAATTTCAGGAGAAGCACCCATCGTCTCGCCGTGTTGAGTGTGATTGGTGCTGGCGAACACGACCTTCTTAACTCCAGCCCGTCGAGACTCCTCCAGCACATTGAACGTACCAATGATGTTGTTGTTCAACATACTTTCCCAACTGCCTGCGGGACTGGGGTCACCCGCAAGGTGAATGACAGCATCAAGCCCGGCGAAGACGCCATTCATGGCGTTGGCATCAGAGATGTCGACGGCCGTCGACTCGAACTGCTGGGGCGTCAGTGTGAAGGGGCTAATTTCGTGGGCATCTGCCAGTCCTGCACGCAGGTAACCACCGATTCGCCCTTCCGCGCCAGTTATTCCGACTTTCATATGTTGTCTCCTATCATGGTCTCGGCGGTGCGCAATTATGATTCGCTGGATAGTAACGGCAAGAGCAGGAGGTTAGCGAATGACCAAACTCAAGGTGCTGGTGACCGGAGCAACCGGACAGGTTGGCTACCTCGTCTACTCAAAGCTCTTGTCTCAACCTGAAAACTATGAGGTGTACGGCGTCGACCGAAAACCGGAGCCGTCTAACCGGGTCCCTCGCTCGTGGAACCTCGAACTGCCCGATGAAAGTTTCAAGGTGTGCGATCTATCTGACTACGGAGCCGTTGCCGAAGCTGTAGCCGGAATTGATGTGGTTGCACATTTGGGTGCTGATCCCGATGGTGATGAGTGGGATTCGGTTCTGAACAACAACGTCATCGGCACATACAACGTCTATGAGGCGAGTCGGCAGGCGGGTGTGAAGCGAGTTGTCGGGGCGAGCAGCATCATGGTCTCCGAAGGAC
>JAJCYX010000075.1 GCA_029262715.1 Chloroflexota bacterium | reverse complement strand
AAACTTCGCAAGCGATACCCGATTAAGGTAGAGCACCGTGCGTACTTCCTTCACCCGGAGATTCCACCGGAAGGACAGGTGTGGAAGCCGGGGCCCGGTGACTACAGAAGCGCAATGTGGCCTCGGATTGCCGCAATGGCGAAGTTTGAAGGCATCGTCATGCGACGAGATGAAGGAACGGTGATTCCATATACGCGTCCTGCGCAGGCGGCAACAATCTTCGCTTCGGAAACGGTCGATGACACGACCCTGGATGCTTTTCACTCTCGGATATACCGCGCCTACTGGGACGACGCCGAAAACCTAGGCGATCACGACGTGTTGAAGCGATTGATGACGGAAAGTGGCCTGGACTGGGACGCGTTTGCGCCCCGACTTGAAGCCGGACTGTATGACGGAATCATGCAGCAACAGCACGATGAGGCGATGACGATCGGTCTCAACGGCGTCCCATCGTTCGTCGTCGAGGGCAAGTACGGCGTTGTTGGTGCACAGCCTATTGAGACATTTATCGAAATCATCGAAAAGGTGCTGGCTGAACGGCAGGCCGACCCGGCGATCGCAGATTGAGACGCGCCGTCCTGCTGGGTCTGGCAATCGGCTTAACCGCCCTGGTCGCATGTGGCTCTCAAAACGATGACGGCGCTGGTAGGCCGTTGGAGTTTGAACCGGAAACCGGCGATTTTTTCTTTACCGATAGCGCCGGTAACCGTGTCATCTACGAACGAGTTGAGAACACGCTGATTGTTGAACCGGACATCGATGTCGAGCAGCTTGCGAAAGCGTTCTGTCAGGCTGAGGAGGAGACCAGCGACCCGGCACGATTTTCTGCTGTGAGCCTTATTCTCGCCGAGGCGCTGGTGCCATTCATCGAAACGGTCGACCGTGTGTGTGAACGTTGAGATACTCACCTCTCCGTCAAACTACCAACTACAAGTCAGGTACAGTTCGACCCCATCATCACAGCCTCAACACTTACGACACGGAGTTCCAGATATGCCAGTAGAAACCGTTGCGGTGCTTAGTCCGGGAGATATGGGGAGCGCTGTTGGCGGCGCGCTCGCAGCAGATGGGCTGAGGGTCATTACAGCTCTGTCAGGTCGTAGTGACCGGACGAAAGAGCTTGCAAAACGAAGCGGAATCGAAGACGTTGGCACTCTCGAGAACGTCGTACAGCAGGCCGACCTCATCCTTTCGATTCTTGTACCGGACCAGGCAGAAAAGCTTGCGGGCGGTGTGGCATCTGAAATCTCGAAAACCGGCAAACCGGTCGCATTCGCAGACTGCAACGCTGTCTCCCCAGAAACGGGCATACGTATGGCGGCTGTGATCGAAAATGCAGGCGGCCGCTTCATCGACGCAGGGATCATCGGTGGACCACCCCGAGGCGGTACACCACCTCGTTTCTACGCGTCAGGACCACACGAATCAGTGCTTGGAGAGTTGAACGGTCGTGGTATTACGGTGCCAATGATGGGCGGTGAGGTTGGCAGGGCTTCCGCTATCAAGATGTGCTACGCCGCAATCACCAAAGGCACGCAAGCTCTCTACGCCGCCACGTTGGTCGCCGCCGAGTCACTCGGTACATACGAAGAGTTGATCGAAGAGATGACATCGAGTCAGCCAGGAACCCTCAAGAGCATGCAACGCGTTTCGGTCGTATCTGACCGCGCTTTTCGGTGGATTGGCGAAATGGAAGAGATCGCAGCCACTTTTGAAGTGGCCGGGGTAACGCCAAAGTTGCACGAGGGTAGTGGCGACATCTTCCAAATGATTGCGGACTCTCCAATCGGGCACGAAAGACCCGAAACGGTCGACCGCTCCAGAAGTCTGCACGACACCGTCAAACTCTTTGCTGGCAAGTAGGCTTCGCTCGCCATCTGAACGCCCGATATCACACGGGAAAACATCGCTCACCGACTGCCTTCTCCCCAGCAGGTCATGGGACAATCCAGGCGTGGGAGACATCAAGTGACGTTCATCCAGGGCCGCAACGCCATGAAGTTCGTGCTCGCATCGATCGCAGTTAACGCTGTGATCGGAATCATCGCGATCGTTAGTGGCGACTTCTCTGACCTCGATGGAAAAATACTGGTCACAAGCATGTCGTTAACAGGCGGCTTGATTCTTGCTCTCGCCAGCCTCACTGCCCGGACACAGCGGTTCGTCAAATATGTCCCAGAAGGCGGAGCGGCGTTCTCGATCGTTGGGTTCGCACTCCTGATCTATGGAGCCTGGACCGCATTCGACTCAGACGACGTCGGCAAAGCTGCGGGCACTGCGATTCTGTTTGCAGCGGGTATTACGCACAGCGGTTTACTATCCCGTAGTCGGCTCATGCCCCGCTATCGACCCGTGTTGCAATCTGCCTGGCTTTTTGCGGCTGTGCTGGTAACGATGATCACCATGATGATCTGGACGCCATTCGGTGAGGACAACGAAATCTTCCCGAGAGTAATGGGCGTCGTGATCATTCTTCTGGCTGCCGTGACTCTAGCTGTGCCGGTGCTGCACAGATCAAGTCGGATGGATCTCGCTCTTGATGAGACAAGAGATAGGCTGGATGGCAACGTTACGCGCTACTGCCCGATTTGCGGTAGCGAACATATTGAGCCCGTTGCCCATAGCGAAGATGTGAGCCGATGCGAGGCGTGTGGCGCGCGTTTCACCGTTAACTTCCCGGCACAACCAAGTTGCTAGACCGCGGACTGCGCCATTTGCCGCACCTTGAGAGCGATCTCTGAGAACTCGTCCGCAACTTCGTCAGATTCGAGTACCGCAGGTTGCTTGGGGTCAAGGAAGACCTCTCGCATTGTGACCTTCCCGAGGAACGGAAGCTGCATCTCGTGAGCGAGCTCTTCTCCTGCACCGGTGCCGAACATGCCGCCCGACATATTCTCGACCACACCGAACACGTTCAGGTTCATCTTCT
>JAJCYX010000074.1 GCA_029262715.1 Chloroflexota bacterium | reverse complement strand
CAACAGCCGCGACGTGCGGGTCTGTGAATATCACCCTGGGCGACGCTTTCTTGTCGCCCCAGGCCTTTGCTTTCTTACCAAGAATTACATCGCCGACGATTCTCGCCTGGTATTTACCGTCGTGAGTAAGCAGGCTACGGCCGTTGGCGTCACCGACCGAATAAAGCCAGTCTGAGTGCTCGCCTACTGATCGCAGCTCGTCATCGACTGCGATGTACTTACCGGACTCCATGCCTATCGTGTCGAGACCTATATCTGATGTGAGTGGGGTTCTACCGACTGCCACCAGGATGTTGTCCGCTTCGATTTTCGTGCCGTCGGATAGGGAAGCTGTAATGCCGCTGTCGGTCTTCTCAACAGACTGGAGTGCAACCCCAGTTAGGACCTTGATGCCGTACTTCTCGGTGAACACCTTCTGGATGTGTTCGCCGGCAAAAAGCTCTTCACGCGGAATCAACCGATCCGCCATTTCGACGATTGTGACCTCTTTGGCGCCTAGATCGTTCCAAGCCTGCGCCATTTCCACACCGACTACGCCGCCACCCAGAACGATCAACCGTCCAGGAGCTTCTTTAAGTGTTGTGATGTCTCGGTTGTCCCAGGAAGCTACGTCCTTCAATCCTGGTATCGGTGGAACCGCAGCTGCTGTACCGGTGGCTACGATGACAGCCTTATTTGCCTGGTACTCAGTGACCTTGCCGTCCTTGTCGGTTACAGCAACGCATTTTGGGCCAGTAATTCGAGCGTGACCTCTGACATAGGGAATCTTCTGGTCGTCGAGCCACTTCACCTGCCACTTGTCATCAAGATCGCTAATCATCGCATCGCGGCGGGCCAGCGCCTCGGCAACATCGATTTCGCCCGTGACAGCCGCTCGCGCTCCGGGAACACGCTTGATCGCTCGAAGAGCCTCACCGGGTCTTAGAAGAGCCTTCGACGGCATACAGGCCCAGTAGCTGCACTCACCGCCAACCAACTCTCGTTCGATGATTAGAGCCGACAGACCGCCTTGCACAATACGGTCTGCGACGTTCTCTCCAGCTGGCCCGGCTCCGATCACAATCGCGTCATACTGATCAGTCATTGTCCCTGCGCCCCATGTTTCTTGTACCCACAACCTGAGTAGTCATGAACGTTGTTCGGTAGTGGTTCTGGATTCGGTTGTACCGATTCGCTGTCCGAAATGTGATGCGTAGTTGCTCTTAACCGGCGCGAACCTCCGATTAGCCATGCAACTCGCAACGCTGGACTCCGCACTGCATCAAAGATATCGGCGGGCGTAAGCTCCCATTCGGCCCGCTCTATACGAAACATCGGAAAATGTGCGAGGTTCCAGATGCCCAAAGCGATAGTCAACGGCACGGTAATAGCAGAGTCCAACGAGTACGAGGTCGTGGAAGGAAACATCTACTTCCCACCCGATTCGATCAAGCAGGAATACTTCAAGCCGAGTTCTCAGCAGTCCACTTGTCCCTGGAAGGGCGTTGCGAGCTACTACTCTCTGAATGTAAACGGTGAAGAGATGCCGGACGTGGCGTGGTACTACCCGGAACCCTCTCAGGCTGCCTCCAACATCAAGAATTACGTCGCTTTCTACCCGGCGGTTACGGTTGAAGGCTGAAAGTCAGGCCCATTGGGGGCCTTGAGACGGCTGCTGGGCTTGTAGCCGCTGTGGTTCGAGTCAAACACGACAGCCCATAGGCGTTGTGATGACATTGTCCTGGAGCAACTACTGCTCTCACTTCCAACCAGCTTGGAATGGCAGGCTTTGTGGGTGCGGGATATGCTGTTCTGGCTATGCCCGCACCCGAAACTCCACGTATCCCTAAATTCGACCTCACGCGAGTTCGCCACAGACTAGAGCAGCGAGAGAGCCTGCTTTCACCGTACGCAACGAGGTCTGTTGGATCACGCGGTCGCGCCGTTCCCGAGTCTCCATCAGATATTCGCGGTGAGTTTCAGCGTGATCGTGATCGCGTAGTTCACACGAACGCGTTCAGAAGACTCAAACACAAGAGCCAGGTCTTCGTCGCTCCACAAGGTGACCACTTCACAACTCGACTCACACACGTCGTCGAGGTGGCGCAGGTTGGGCGAACGATAGCGCGGGCTTTGAACTTGAACGAAGACCTCGTCGAAGCTGCGGCGCTCGCCCACGACCTTGGGCACACTCCATTCGGTCACATAGGTGAGAGCGTGCTGAACGAAATGATCGATGGTGGATTTCACCACAGCCGACACAGCGTCAGAATAGTTGAGACTCTGGAAAAAGAAGGGCGTGGACTGAACTTGACCGGGGAGGTGATTGACGCCATTCGGCACCATTCGAAACCGGAAGGCGCGTTCTTAAACCAGGCTGCGGTCAGTCATATGACTCTCGAAGCGCAGATAGTGCGTATTTCTGACGCTCTGGCGTATCTCGCTCACGATATATCCGATGCGATCAGATCGGAGTACCTGACGCTCGCCGATCTCCCGTCAGAGGCGGTTGCACGACTTGGAGAACGCCATTCGCAACGGGTGAATTCGGTTGTGACGGATGTTGTTGCAGCTTCCTGGGACTGCACGGGCGAGACCGAACCCGAGGATAGTCAGCCCTGGATCAGGATGTCGCCTGAGCTCGGCGCACTTGTGACTTCACTGCGGGTCTTCATGTTCGAGCGGTTCTACCACCCGATCAGCCAGTCTACGGAAGGACGAAAGGCTGCTGAAATCGTCCGCCTGCTACTGGAACACTTTCGCCAACAGCCCGACGAATTGCCTCCGTGGTTGCGAAATCTCTCGGGTTCCGATGAGCAGGCGGCAGCCGACTATGTCTGTGGCATGACCGATAACTACGCCTTAACTATCGCCGAACGGATCAGGCCTGGAATGAGTGAGGGTGTGTTTCACGGTCGAATCTGAACAAAGGTCGATGTATCTGTCTTGTGACCGATTTCCTCACTCAGATGTGACGCATTCGCTAACTTGCCGGTAACGCGGCCGCCTGGCTCTTTCCGAACTACAGTCAGACCACTAGAATTCATTCTGCCGCAATTGCGTCTAAGTTCCTCCGCAAATCTATTGTGCGGGCACAAATTCGCATGTAAGTTATCGTTAACATCCCACGAACCGGCTGCAGAATCCCCCGGCCTGCGTACGCCGTATATGAGCCTCATTGACGAAGTAAAAAGCAGGTCCGATATCGTCGATGTAGTGGCTAGCTACGTCGATCTCGATACGTCCTCGCGAAACCCGAAAGCCCGCTGCCCATTTCACACCGAGCGGACGCCTTCCTTTTACGTTTTTCCAGAGTCCGAAACCTGGCGCTGTTTCGGTGCCTGCGCGACCGGCGGAGATGTCCTCTCGTTTGTCATGAAGCAGGAGGGCATCGAGTTCAAGGAGGCGCTGCACCAACTGGCTGACAGAGCGGGGGTGAAGTACTCGGATTCCAACGCTACTGTGCAGGCAGATATCGCGCCTAAGGCAACGGTGATCGAGGCGAATGAAGCTGCTGCCCGCTGGTTCGCACAGATGATGCTTAGCTCTGAGGGTGTCCAGGTCAGGGAGTATCTGGCATCCCGTGGCATCGACACAGATATTGCGGCGCGGCGAGGCATGGGCTTTGCTCCCGGTGATGGCACACTCACGCTGGCTGGAAACCTCCGGTCATCTCAGGTGACACCTGAGGCAGCTCGGGATGCCCGACTTGTTGTGCAGGCTGACGATCGATCGTGGCGAGACTTCTTCCGAAACCGCCTGATGATCGAAATTCGGGATAGAGCTGGCAAGGTAATCGGATTCGGCGCAAGAAGCCTCGACGGTTCTGAGCCGAAGTATCTGAACACTCCCAAGACAAACGCGTTCGACAAGTCCAGGGTTCTGTACGGAATTGATTGGGCGGGAGATTCGATACGCCAGTCACATCGAGCGGTGGTGGTGGAAGGGTATATGGATGTGATTACAGCGCACGAACACGGTTTTACTGATGTCGTTGCGTCGATGGGAACCGCGGTAACTCCAGACCAGTTGAAAACTCTTTCGCAGATCGTTTCAAGTGGCGATGAGGCGGGTGAAGTCGTGCTGTGTCTCGATTCGGATGCAGCAGGGCAGGACGCGACTCGAACTGCGCTTGAAACTCTCATCGGAACTTGGAAAAAATACGGTGGTGAAGTCTCAAAGTCCAAAAAGGCCGTCCTTAACGTTAGCGTGGCAGCGCCGGTCGATGGTAAAGATCCTGACGAAGCAATCCGCACCGACTCATGGGCATGGCGCAGATCGCTTGAGAACGCGGTACCGATACTCGACTATGTAATCAAAAATCGGGTAGAGAATTCAGGTATTTCGACTGGAGAAGATAGGGCCGCGATTGTCAAGATACTGGCACCCTTAATAGCAAATGTAGAGGAGGACTCGCGTTATGCCTATTGGGAGAAATTGGCGGTGTCATTGGGTGTTTCGGAAGAGCGACTGAGATGGATGGCCCATGGTGCGAGTGCCGGTGCCGATGTTTCGAAATCGAGGTTCAGACGAAATGTTCTGCACGAAGACGCAAGTTCCGCACAGGACATGGCTCGTGCGCTGGGCAGCGTTACGGTCGGTATCGAGGAGCATCTGCTCGCACTGGTGTTAGAGCATCCTGAGTTACGGGAATTTGCAGAGGCGGTTCCGACTGAGCATTTTCTCGATACGGCAAACCGAGAACTATTTACCCAGTGGGTGCGCATGCCTACACTCGATGAGATGCTAAACGCACTCAGTTCGGATATTGCTGAGAAAGCCGAGCAACTCCGATCTGTTGAATTCCCACCGTCTGATCATGCAAGGCGTGTTGATGAGGTGACCCAGTGTGTGCGCAGGCTGCGCGAGCGATTCATGCGTAACCTGCTCAAGCTCACTGAGATCGCATTGAAAGAAGAGGAAGGTTCGCTGGAGGGGGAAGAGCGAGAGCAGCTGCGCAGCAGGACTCTCGACCCATCCGATCATCTGAAAAAAGTGTTTCAAGCAGGCGCAACAGGACGGGTGTGAAGCATGCCACGCAGGCCAGTAAATAACCAAGACGACAACACAGTGATTGAGGACCTGGCTGACGGAGCTCAACTGTTGAGGCTCGGTTTTCAGACCGCAGGCGATTCGGTGGAAGACGAAGACGACCCCGAAGGAAGCAGGGCAACGGTGCTCGTTGCCGCAACCTCGACTTCCGGTTCAGCCGACCTGGAACGCTGGGATGGCCCGTCTGCGCTGTTCGAGCGAAACACGTCCGCGGGCCAGCAGCCCGAAGATTCGGAACTGACCGACGACCCTGTGAGGATGTACCTGAGGGAGATCGGCCGAGTCAGCCTGCTGACAGCCGCTGACGAACGAGTCTTGGCCCGCGCGATGGAGCTGCAAAGACGGCTCGGTAAAGTTGATGCGGCGATTACCGCTGAAACGGGTCTTCAACCTTCTTCAGCAGAGATATGTATGGCGGTGCTCGCTGAGATCGTACCGCACCACGAGACCGCCCAAGCCGTAGGTAAGTTCGTTGGTGTTCCCGGCGATATGACGCTCTCGACTCTGGTAACTGACAAAGAGTTGCGAACGTTGATTGACGGACCTCATGATGAAGGTCTAATCAACTTCGTTTCAGACGCCCTCAACTGTTCCTCGGAAGATGCGCAGGCGAAGATCGTTGACCTTTCGATCATCTCAGGGCTCGTGCCTTTCGATCTTCTTGAGGCAATGCCGGAACAGCCACCGATTGCCGATCTCGAAGTGACGATAACTGCGTCCGACTTCGGTACGCAGTTACAGATGTATGAATTCCTGTTCAACTCTTACTACGCTCGAACGAAGAACGAAGGCGAGCGGTCTGAGAGTCATCTTGCACAGGCGAACCTGCGATTGGTCGTGTCGGTTGCCAAGAAATATATCGGGCGTGGAATGTCGCTGCTTGATCTGATTCAGGAAG
>JAJCYX010000073.1 GCA_029262715.1 Chloroflexota bacterium | reverse complement strand
ACCACCTCTTTCCGTTCAGCGCCATGCACGATCGGATTGATGTTGTGATTAAGCCCAGGTACTGGCATCTTGTGGAAGCGGGTGGAGCGACGCACGTCAAGTGTGCAGACGACCCGGATGAGTCGCCGTTAATCTACGGTTTATACGAGTCTCGAGAAGTTTGTAATGCCGGGGTAGGTGCGTTGACGGGGGCGGGTGTTGGAGCAGTGGGAGGCGTGCTGGCAGGAGTGGCGCTTGGGGCTGCCATCGGCTGTGCGACAGTCATCCTGTGTATCCTGGCGATATTAGTGGCCGCTTTGATAGCGGCGGCAATCGTTTTAGCAGGCGCTTTGGCCGGTGGTCAGATCGGCCGGTGGGTATCGTCGAACTCGGAACCTTCCGCAGATGGCAATGTTCTCCGGGTTGGTGATTACGTCACTACAGCGGGTGAGCTCATAACGAGTGGCGACTTTGATGGAGCCCGAGTCTACTGGTTCGTTGAAGAAACAACTCTTCACGGTCAGTCGTCAGGCTCTCCAGACTTCAGCTTTCGAGAATTTGACGATAATTTTCCGATCGACGCTTGTCCTGTAATAATCAGGTAGTAGTCGATAGTCTCCTTACGGTCGAATCGGAAAATACCGTACTCTGATAGCATTGCCACGAATTCTGGCGCAGATAGTTACTGCCCGGCAAGCTCGTGGACAACGGTGAATTAGCCCGTTTTTTTCTGTGCTGCATGTGATCCCCCAGAGCTGCATGTATGTCTAGCGCCTAACGGATTCGGCCGGGGTGATATCCGCCAATGACCACATTTCAATCCACCGGAACCTCGCCAGCCGGGACCACCAAACCCCTCAACCTGCAGGTCAACGGCGTTGGCGTCGCCATTCCCGCCAACTCCCGCGTCCTCGACGCACTGCAAAAAGCCGGGTTTGACGTTCCCACACTCTGCTACGACGAGCGGGTTGGGCCAAAAGGCACCTGTCGAATGTGCCTCGTGGAGGTCGAGGTCAATGGACGCACCGAAACCGTCGCGTCGTGCACAACATTCGCAGAGGAAAACCAGAAGGTCGAAACCCACACCGAAGCGCTGAACGACTATCGAAAAACACTTCTTGAGATGCTGCTTTCGGAAACCTCAGCGCCGAAAAAATTCCCCGAAGACGACAACACAGCGCACTCCGAGTTCTACAAAGCGGTCCAGGAGTACGACGCAAAAGCCGGGGCCATCCCACTTCTCGAACGTCGCAAACCCGCACCGGATCCGAACCCGTTCATCCAACGAGACTACGACCTCTGTATCGCCTGCTACCGCTGCACCAACATCTGCAACGAGTGGGAGCAGGCCGGAGCCATCACCGTCGACGGCCGCGGCCAGGACTCCCAGATATTCTCCTTCTTCGGCAACAACCTGCTCGACAGTCCCTGCACCTTCTGCGGCCAGTGCATCAACACCTGCCCAACCGGCGCGCTGACAGACCGCAAACTCGCCGGCATAGACCCACACGAAACCGAGCAGACCAAGACCATCTGCCCCTACTGCGGAGTCGGCTGCGGCATTGAACTTGTCACCAAGGACGGCGAACTCGTCGGCACAAAGCCGGACTTCGACGCACCCTCGCGCGGCTCGCTCTGTGTAAAGGGCCAGTTCGCATCATGGGAGTTCGTCAAAAGCGAACAACGCCTGAAGTACCCGCTCATCCGCAAAGACGGTGTCCTGCAGCGCGCAAGCTGGGACGAAGCGCTGGATCTCGTCGCCACCAACTTTAAGAAAATCGTCGCCGAAGATGGCCCAGACAGCACCGTCTTCTGGGCGTCAGCGCGCGTCGTCACAGAAGCCAACTACCTGCTTCAAAAATTCGCCCGCGTCGCCATCGGCACAAACAATATCGACAACTGTTCACGTACCTGACACGCTCCAACGGTCGCCGGTCTGGCGGTCCAGGTGGGTAGGGGAGCGATGACCAACTCCATTGAGGAGCTGGCCGATTCCAACCTCATTCTCGTCACAGGTTCCAACACCACCGAAGCGCATCCTGTAATTTCGCTGCGCATGAAGCGAGCCGTGAGCAAGGGCGCAAAGCTCATCGTCGTCGATCCCCGCAAGATCGAGCTCACGAAGTGGGCAGACCGCTACGTGCAGATAAAAGTCGGCACCGACATACCGTTCTACAACGCAGTTGCCAACGTCATCATCAACGAAAAACTGTACGACGAGCGCTACGTCAGCACTCGTACCGAAGGCTTCGAGGCGTTTGCGACCCATGTTCAGAACTACCCGCCGGAATACTCGGCCGAGATC
Organism: Chloroflexota bacterium; assembly: GCA_029262715.1. Taxonomy (GTDB): domain Bacteria; phylum Chloroflexota; class Dehalococcoidia; order Lucifugimonadales; family Lucifugimonadaceae; genus JAJCYX01. The sequence goes on along the minus strand of JAJCYX010000073.1, from coordinate 4,515 downwards.
TGCGGCATCGACGTTGAGGACATCTACTACGTCGCCCGTGAGTACGCCAAAGCCTCACCCGGCGCTGCCATCTGCTACACGCTCGGAATCACCGAACACTCCTGCGGTTCGCACAACGTCCAGAGCCTCGGCAACCTCGGCATGCTGTCCGGAAACTTCGGCGCATACGCAGGCGGCGTCAACCCGCTGCGAGGCCAGAACAATGTGCAGGGTGCTGGCGATTCTGGAGCAATTCCGACCGATCTTCCGGGCTATCAGAAGCTTGAGAAGCCGCCGATTCGCGAGAAATTCGAGGCTGCGTGGGGCGCGCCGTTGCCGAAGCGCAGGGGCATCACCAAGATCACCGCAATGGACCAGATGATCCGGGGCAACGTGCGCGGCGTGTTTGTCATGGGCGAGAACACGGTCGTATCTGACCCGCACGCGAACCATGCAGAGCATGCGCTGAAGTCGGCCGAGTTCGTGGTTGTGCAGGACATCTTTCTAACCGATACGGCGCGGCTCGCCGACGTCGTGTTGCCAGCCGCATCGTTCGCAGAATCAGACGGAACGTTCGCCAACAGCGAGCGCAGGGTGCAGCGAGTGCGGCCCGCGGTCAAACCGCCGGGCGAGGCGCGACAGGATGTCGATATCCTGCTCGATCTGTTCAACCGCATGGGCTACCCGCAGCAGTTGGAATCCCCGGCCGAAGTCTGGGACGAGATGCGCAAGCTGGCGCCAATCCTCGCTGGAATCACCTACGACCGGCTTGATAAGGGCCAGGGAATTCAGTGGCCGTGCCCGACAGAAGACCATCCCGGAACGCAGTATCTGCACCGTGACGATATGGACTCAGGCATGCCGGGCTTCTTCGCCCCGGTTGATCACGTGCCACCTGCCGAGGAGCCGGACGACGAGTACCCGGTCGTGCTGACGACGGGACGCCGACGCTCGACGTATCACACCGGAACGCAGACGGGCAGGGCGTCGGGCTTTGACCTGCTGGTGCCGCACGAGATGTGCGAGATCAACCCGTCTGACGCCGAGGCGTGGGAGATCGAGGACGGCGATACGTTGCAGATCAGCTCTCGCCGCGGCTCCGTGACAGTCTCGGCGAAGCTGACCGAGCGCTCGCCGAGCGGCACAGTCTTCATGTCGTTCGCATTCCCAGAACTAACCCGCACAAACGACGTGACGTCAGACGCTTACGACTTCATCACCGAGACACCGGAGTTCAAGGCCTGCGCCGTAAAGATAGAGAAGGCAGCAGAACAAAACCCGGAATGGCGAACAGCGCAGGCGAAGATCAGGCTAGCGGGCGAGATCGTCATGCCAACAAAGCTGAAAGAGCAGCAGCAGACGTGTGACTAGGGCCTGAGCGCGCGGCCATTCCTGTATCTTATCGCCCGCCAATCACAAACCCTGAGTCGACAGCCTGAACCGGTGCTCAGGCATGCCGAACCGGTCCCGTAGCCTGGACCAGCCATCTCGCAGCCAGCAGCGATCCGTCACCACCGAACAGTGCATCCGAACTATTCATCTGTCGGTTTGGATTCCTCGGCTGACTCCGGTGCATCGTGTCCGATGGTTTTCAGGCTACGCGAGTACCTGTTGCAGGCCCTCGAGAACTTCGAGATTCGAATCATGCAGCACTGGGTTTTTGTGAGTTCAGTGCCAGCCCCTGACGCATGCATTACGTTGTTGGGGTCGTCGTGGTGCCCGAACAGGTCTGACAGGTGCCCTAACTCATGGACGATGTCGCCCACGTTCGAACCCGATTCCAGCGCAATCCAGTCTGACGGAGGTATCGAACAGCCATCGCTTGATCCACTTATGGAGTCAACGTAGAAGACCGTCAGACCGTCGCCATTGAAGCATTTCTCTCTGTTGAACCAGATAAAGTGCTCGCTGAAAATACCGCCTGCTGAGCAACTAACGTTTTCAATATGCTGATCTACGAACTCAATGGACTGTAGTTCCAGCTTCAGGTTGCATTGCTCAAGTATTTCGTTTGACTTTGCAATTCGGGCAAGCACTTCATCATTGGTAATTACAGGCACGCCTCTGGAATCGACGGTTACTTTTACGCAAACCTTGATGCACCGTTCGGCCTGCTTCGTCCACAGGCACAGAAGCAATCTCCACCACTTGAACAGGACCCAGTCAATGAACCAGCAAACCCATTGCAGTGCGTATTCGACGTAGATCCAGAAGACCTCGATATAGTCGATGATCTTCTTGATAACCTCTTCGCAGACCCAGTCCCAGACGACCTGTACCACCTCGACGAGGTCAGCGACCCAGTTACATAACTTGTTCAGCGGCCAGGGCAGCCATCTGCAGACCTTTCGCATCACCTCTACAACGGTGGTGATGATGCTGCTGACCCAACTACAGACAGTTTCCACGACCAAGCGCACAACAAGAATGATCGTGCGTACCACGGTCGAGATAATGTTCAGAATAAGCTGGCAAACAAGCACTGGCGTCCCCCTCCAGGCTGGATTTGCCAGCATACTCATACATCGTCATATTAGGTGTCAACATTGTTCTAAAATTCACAGATCATTGTTGCAATTGAACGTATTGGTATTCAGACTGTCGATCAATTATTTAGGCGCTAGCTCGTCTGGCAGATAAAGTGGTGCTGCCAACGAAGCATCAGGAGCAACGGACGGAGGAAGACCTGGTGCTGGCGGACGACTGAGGCGCTATATTGCGCGTGTTGAGTGGAGTCAGGATGAGAACAAGAACACTTACGATCGTCATCTCCGTAGTTGCTGTCATAGCAGCCTGTGGCAGCGACGATCAGCTACCCGCATCTCAGCCAACGGTTGCCGATCCATCCCCGCCTACTGCTGTAGCGACGATCAATTCACCAGGACTGTCGTCCGCACCGGAACTCTTTCCAAGTCGCACACCATCTTCCGGCGACCCAATTACCATAGTCCCCGGCGACATTGCTGATGGCTTAAACCAACCTCTTCGTCAGCGGCCACTGGTCCAGATAGGGCCCAATCTCATACCGCATGTCTCACAGAATCCAGAAGTGGGCAGAGAGCACATCGCCAACGATGTCACAGGTAGCGGCTACACCGAATCGCCCGCGACATCCGGCCCACACTGGTTCGCTCCGATCACTTTTGCCGTGGTTCCGTCACCTGCCCGATGGGGCGTTTACGAATTATCACTGCCAGACGAGGTGCTCGTTCATAACATCGAGCACGGCGGCGTTGGGATTCACTACAACTGCCCGGCGGGATGCGCCGATCTGATCGCCACACTGGAAAATCTCGTCCCACCAAACCGGACACAGTTCATCATGTCTCCATACCTGAACATGGACACAAAGATCGCCATCACGGCGTGGCGACATCACATGTACCTGGACCAGTTCGATGAACCCCTGATCCGAGAGTTCATCGCAACGTTCCAGGACAAAGCTCCAGAGAGCATTCTCGGAAATACGTTCTAATCTCGCACAGTTCTGCGAACGCCCCGCGTTAACCGCCGGACCGCCAAACTCCAGCACGGCTTGAGCTAGTTGCGGACCTGATCCTGCCCGCCAGCAACCCTAGTCCCCGTCGCCCTTCGCTGCCTCAACTGCTCGCAGTTCTGCCGCCTCGGCTCGTAGCTCTCGAATGCGCTTCCACAGCACGTAGCTAACCACGATCAACACGGCGCCAATGATGAACGGATCGAACCGCTTCGTCGTGTCGCGAATCGCATCGTAATTTTCACCTAGCGCCCAACCAGCCCACGCAAGACCGAACGTCCACGGGAACGCGCCAAGAAAAGTGAATATCGAAAATCGCACCACATTCATGCGAGCGATACCAGCTGGAATCGAGATGAAACCTCGCACGCCCGGAATCATGCGAGCAATGAAAATCGTGATCTCGCCACGAGTCTCGAACCAGCTATCCGCCCGCTCCATGTCCTTGCGAGTAATCAGCACGTACTTGCCGTACTTCTCGATAAGCGGACGTCCACCCGCTCGTGAAAGGTAGTACTCCGCAAGCGAGCCGATCAGCGAACCAACCGCTCCATAAAAACCGGCAAGCACCACCCATCCAAAGCCGCGGCCCTCATCGGCCACAAGTAACCAGCCTGCCAGCGGCATGATCACCTCGGACGGCAGAGGAATGGCCGTACTCTCGATCGCCATCAGCACGACAACTCCCCAGAAGTCGAAAAAGTCGTACGTGCTCGAAGAGAAGTTAATTACGAACTCTTCGATTGAATCGATCAGCTCTCGCATGTGCAATCAGTCTTCAAACGGGCAATATCTGTGACAGCAGTGCCAGTTGAGTGCAAAGTCATTTGGTGTTATGGATTGGTGTAAAGAAACAGAGTCTGCCCACAGTTCAAGCCAGTCTCAGACCCTGCACAATCCATCTTAAGAATGTACCAACGTAATACGAACGTGGGCTGAACGCAGCCGTTTCACAAATTCTATCGTCTGCCCCTCGAAAGAGTCTGTGTGTCACCCGCAGAAATCGCACTCAGCGTCACTCTCCGAATAGCCAATTCCGT
>JAJCYX010000072.1 GCA_029262715.1 Chloroflexota bacterium | reverse complement strand
GTCACGTCGTAGTCGATCTGCCCTCCAAATGGTGCGACCGTACGTTCGTTCTTCGGCAGAAGATCAGCTATCAACTCGTCTGTCATATAGTCGAAAGGATCGACTGTGTGCACTTTCCACGGCTCACCCTGATAGTGATCGGGATTCTGGAAACCCTGCAGTGTGATGCTTCCGTCATGAAGGCTGTAGTCAATACTCGATCCACCGAATTTTGCAATCGGCTGCCCTGCTCTAACATCGATTTCGTCGCCGGGGTATGCGTTCCACTGTTCACCCGGCGCCAGATCACCAACCACGCTGGCAATCTCAGGTGCGAGTTCACCGAGGTGGATGTAAATCGAAAACAGGTCGCAAGAATGGGCGACAATTACACGAATGTCAGGCTCGATCTGCGAAGAGTCCCACCTCGGAGCCTGATCGTTATTGAAGCGTGCGACCTTTATCACCCGCCCGTCAGCCGGACTGGTGACCATCCCGCGCTGTCTCTCTTGGTCCAGCGTCACATAGAGATGGTCCGTCGGAGTTACGTGAGAGTCCCACATGCGGCCCATCGGAACCAGAGCGTCGAACTGGTCAGGCGGGTAGATGTGGCTTGTTAGCTTGATATCACCAGAAGCTGGTTCGCAACCGATCGGTCCGAACATCGAGCTGTTGGAGTTATTACCCGTGCTATCTACAGTTGAAATCACTTCTGGGCTGGGAGTTGGAGATTGAGTAACCGTGCCAGGTGTCTCAATCAGCGGAGTGACGGTCGGCGTGTTGGTAGCAGCAGCGTCGTCGCGTGGCATTGCAGTGGAATCAGCCTGCACAGCTGGCGGCACTGGCTTCACTACGGTTTCGGTCGGCTCGACGGTGGGGGGTAAAGAGCTCTGATCTTCTTGAGATACAGCAACGGGTGATGGCAACTGGGTGGGAGGAGTAACAGCTGAAGCAGTACAGGCGGCGACCGCCCCAACCAGAAGGGTGAGCCCCAGGAAAACGATGCTCTTTGCATGCCAACGCATACTTTTAGACTATGCGAGACACAGTTGACCTAGATAGGAGAATTCACCAGCTTCCGGTCGTGATCAATCACACACTCTGGCGCTCATTCTCCACACGACCCATCTCAATAGATGTCCACCGGATCAGGGAAGTGGCCGTTGAAAAGATCGCCGTCAGCAGGCCATTGTTCAGGCGGTATCTCATAGAAAAACTCGAGTTCATTTCCGTCAGGGTCTTTAACGTAAACGCCGAGCGATATGCCGTGATCTCCGATGCCTACAACATCGACGCCCTTAGCCTCGAGTTTTGTCTTCAAGTTCAGTAGCTCATCTCTGGACTCCAACTGCCAGCCTGTGTGGTACATGCCTACTCTGCTTGAGTCCGGGCCCGGCGCATCGGGCGAAATCTGCATCAACCCGAGTTCATGCGAAACAGATTCACTCGCGCTGAGAAACGCCATTCGGCCTGGAAACTCTGCCATCACCTTCAGCCCCATCACGTCCTGGTACCAATTCTTGGACCGTTCGAGGTCACGAACCCGGAGCACAACATGGGCGAGTTGCTTTACTTTCATCACTTCTCCAAAAACTGACTACGCCAGACGAGACACGGTAACTGCTCCGGCGAACCAGGACCGGTGTATCAGCCGCGGATGGAATTCTCGAAACCGACTTTACGGTGGGAGCCGTCGCAAAACGGCTTATTTGCTGATGCCCCGCACCTGCAAAGATAAGCGTCGCCTTCAACGGTGATCTCATTGCCCTCAATGTCGTTTAGCGTGAACGAACCACTGACCATGTATGGCCCGTTGTCTGTAGGAACTACCGTCGAGTCTGCCATTTTCTACCTCATTGGCTCGTTGTTGAGCACGGTGAAAAACCAGCGCCCTTTAGTGAATTTGATTCACTTACTGATGATTGGATTCCATCGTCGTAATATGATTGTACGTACAACTACCAAGAGTGCAGGCAGTCAAAATCCTCACGCCGGTTTCATGCCAATCCAGACAGGCCAGACTCATTTTGTCTTAACCTAATTCCAGAGGGACGGCGAAGCGGGTGAGAGCCATGGCGAACCCGCCAACGATCAGGTTCCTGTAAGCGGCAAAGGTCGTGAGTGTGACCGCAAAAGGCACACCAGACCGCTGGACTGACTGGACAGACGCGAAAGCGACTGGAAACAGGTCCCTTCGCTGGAATTAATAGCAGCGGGGACACACGATTAGAAGATCGAACATAGAGTCCTGACTAGTCCAGCCCGGAAAAACGATCGAGGCGAGCGAGCAGATGTTCGGTCGCCTCTTTTTTGTTCGACCTTCACTCTGGCCGACGCCTACCTGAGATCTACATCTACTCCGATTTCTGCAGCGTAGGACTCAAACCACTCGACCACTTCGCGGTGATACGGAATTCCGTTCTTCGTTCGCTCTTGAGTCTCTTCCCACTCGGATAGTCCTGGATAGAGAACCCGATCGTGTCCCTTAGCGGGTTTCGTGTTCTTCAGACCTTCGAGGAATTTGTCCATCCAGTCAAAATACTCATCAAGATCGATAAACGCCTGTATATCCGTTGCCACAAAAACCTGGCCGCCACCGCCCGTCAGGAATCCGGCACCGACACCGGTCATCGTGTTGCACATGATGTCTATCATCGACATCATCCCGTAGCCCTTGTGCGATGAGTTCTCGCGCGTTCCCCCGAACGGAAGCTGGTAATAGGTCTCAGGCACCGGAACCCTTTCAAGAATCGGTTCGCCGTCCATTCCGGCTATCCACGCAGGTTCGAGATCGGCTTCAACGCGCCTGGCAAGCTGGATCTTGTTACCAGCCACCTGCGTCGTAGCAATGTCAAAGAGAAACGGCGGTTGGTTTCTAGCCGGAGCCGCCCACGCCACTGGATGTGTCCCAAACCTGGGTTCTGCACCAACTGTAGGGAGAGTCTGCGTTCCACCCGGACCAGCCATCGCCTGCCCGATCATGTTTTCCTTCGCAGCCAGCGATGCGTGATATCCAGCTCCGCCAAGGTGACCTGCCTTCGTCACCGCTACTGTGGCGGTGCCATGTTTACGGGCCTTTGCAATGGCCATGCGCATAGCGTCCGGTGCAACATGTATGCCCAGTGCGCCATCAGAGTCAACGAGTGCAGTCGTATCGGTCTCGCGCACAATTTTGATGTCTGGCCGCGGGTTCAGCTTGCCTTCGCCGTACAATCGCATGTAGTTCCGGAGCTGGTTGGAAATACCGTGGCTCTCAACGCCCCGCAGGTCGTTTGTGATCAGCACATCCGCACACTGCTTTGCTCCTGCGTCATCTAGGCCTGCATGCTTGAAGACAGCCTCTGTGGCAGAGCGCGCTTTCTCTAGCGGCACATAGACGCGGTCTTCAATTGGCACTTTGAATCGTTCAAGCATTCGATGGTTCCTACCTGCTGGTCATGTAGATGCTAAGGAACGCATAGATTAGGCCCGCAACTGAATTTGCGCTAGCAATAGTTCACAGAAACAATGACCCTGGCCAGAATCGCCCGTCAGAAAAGACGCAAAATTAAAGCCCGAAGGCGAGTGGGCACTCTGCCTTCGGGCTGATAGCAACACCCGGCTCGAGTCTTATGAGTCATCCGCATGGTGGAGGACTCGTCGCCGGAGTCAGGGACCGACGACGCCGTGACCGGGTTGCGCAGGGGTTTGATGGTTTCAACTGGAGGGTTTCTATCCCCTGTGAAACAAGAATAACGGTTGATCTTCAAGATTCCGTGGAGCCGGAGTCTGGGCCGCTACGGACTAGCCGGGTCAGGAGCTGCGGGCACCACGGCAGGACGGTTCTGCTCGATTCCGTGCGCAAGCGCTTCGGCCAATTCATCAGGCCGGCGTGAAGAAACGAAGTAGCGCCGCTGTCCTTTGCCTTCCGTCACATCCACAATCACCCCTCGCTTCACCCCAAGCTGGCTCCACGCTCTTCGGCCTTTCGTCGAGAAACGGATGCCCCATCCGCCATAGGTGACCCACCGGTAGTTGGTTGCTTCAACCCCGTTGATCTGGTTCCAGGACAATGATTTTGAGAACATCCCGTAGCGGAATCCGAACCCGTCGTCACTAACTCGTAGAGCCAGGTTCGTGAAATTAAAGAGCAGGAAAATATCCAGCACGACTGCCGCCGCAAATGCAACGTAAAAAGTTGCAGCACCTGATCCGCTGATGATCGGCTCATCGCCAACAAGGTTTCGGATAGCAACACCCGTCAACACTCCGGCCGTAACCCCGAGTGCAAGACCCAGGATTCCGATGCCCCAGAGTGAAAGCCATACGCTTTCACTGAACTTGATTTGCTGTTTTTTCGGATTTAGTTCGTTCATTGCGCGGCAATTCTATCTTGCAACGGATGCTGCACAAGCCGTCATCGAGGAATTACCGGCAGCACAAGATGCGAGGGCTGATCTGGACTGTGGAACACCGTCTGGTTAGCGGTTCGGAACTCAGAGTCTTCCCAGTACGGCTTTCCGGTATTGTGGTTTCGGTCGAAATTCGGAAAGTCCGAGCTCGTTACGTAGAGGCGAAGTTTCTGACCGGGCTTTAGCAACACGCCAATGGGGTTTAGCTTGATGTCGTACTGATAGGTCTGGCCAGGTTCGAGAAGCTCCGGGTTTTCGTAGCCTTCTCGATACTGCGCACGCATAATCCCGTACGTCAGGTTCATTGCGAGACCATCTTCGAAAACGATCGCAAGACGGGCTGCCCAATCCGTGTCTGGTCCATCAGTTTTTGCCCATAACTTGAGGATCACAGGCCCGGTAAGTTCGATCTCTTCCTCCAGCGCAGGAGTCTCATAGAACAGCACATCTTTTCTATGGTCGTGAGGAGATTGATCAACCGGGGCCGCCTGTGAATCGGCACGCATCAGGCTCATCACGGGATCACGCGGGTCATACAGGTACTCGTCTGTAGCTGCCTCGGAGTCTTCGGGCGAAGGCAAGCTCAAGTTTCCGTCTCCAAGAACCGTGTTCGCGCTTCCGCCGGAGTGTAAGTAAAACTCTGTGTACTGAGTTCGAGCCAGCGGCCATTCCTTCTCACCCCGCCACTGATTTTCACCCAACACAAACAGTTGAACCGGGTCTTCTTCTGCAATGCCGCTGTCGTACCCCTTGAACTGGTAGTCATACCAGCGAGTGATCATCGTGTTGTAAGGACGTTCGGCGTCTGGGCCATAGTCGACCGGGCCAATCTTCCGAGAAAAATCTGTTGGGTCATGGCCCCAGGGGCCGATGATCAATCGGTGTTGGTCTCGCAATTCTTGCGGGCCGTTCTTCGTGATGCCCTCAAAATTGTCGACAGTCCCGATCAGCCTGTCCCACCAACCTGTGATCTGCAACGTCGGCACATTCACCTTTGAGTGAATCTCACCAAAACGCATGAACTCTTTATTCTGGACTCGATGATATTTCTGCAACTGCTCGTTGAGCGTGGAGAACACGTCGCCCGGTATTTCGCCGATTGGCATCCACCAGATGTACTTGCCTCGCTCAACCTCTGCCCAACGACGGTTGGCCTCGGTCGGAGTGAGCGGACCGTCAATATCTCCCGCTTTCTTCCTGGCATCGGCAGCCATCATGTAGGTCCACTCGAGCCTGCGTCCTGTCTCGAAAATGCCAAGGTTCAGATCGAGCAGGTCCTTGCATATGCCGCTTGCCAGTCCCGCCGCTAACGACGGTGGCTGAGAGGAGAACAGCAGCCAGATCGCCCACGAGGCGTTGGAGTGCCCCCATGTGCCAACACGTCCGTCTGACCACGGTAGCTTCGCCGCCCACTCGACAGAGTCGTAGCCGTCCTCGGCATCGTGGGTCTCGGTGTGGTCACGGAACATCCACGTGAATTCACCGTCTGAGGCGTAGCGCCCACGATGGTCCTGCACAACTACGGTATAGCCTCTCGTGGCCATCGCACGTGCGTCGCTCACATACCGAGGCGTGAGTTTGTTGTAGGGAGTCCGGCACAGCAATACCGGGTACTTCCCACCGTCCGCGGGGTGATACACGTCAGCGCGGAGAGCAACACCGTCTCGAGCGGGGCACTCAAGATCAGACTCCACCACCACCGGTTTGTTGTCGCCATACGTTACGACCATCCGTGATCTCCAAAAACTGTGATTGCAGCGAACGAACTCGGGTTCATTTCGGCCACGGCACCGTCATCATCTCTTCGCCCCAAACAATCTGGCCATTCCACGCTTTCTGCGCCTCAATCTCCCGCGGGCCCTTCATCTCCGTCGTGTTCAGCCGCGGTCCAACATGCACCATCACCAACTGCTTTACTCCCGCTTCAGCCGCGGTCTCAGCAGCACCGCGAATTGAGCAGCTTGCAGCCGCATGCTCATTCCCGTCCATCCGATCGTGCGACTCCCAGCACATCATCATTAGCACATCGGCACCCGTGGCAAGCTCCGTGACCGAATCGCATGGTCTCGTGTCACCGGTGAGCACAACACTGCCCTCATCGGAATCGAGCTTGTAGGCAAGCGAGTCGAGGTAGGGCTGCACATGTTCAGCCGGGGCAGCGGTGACCTGCCAGCTTGCACCCGCCTTGATCAAGCCGGGCTCCATATCTTTAGGCGTGACCATCGGCTTATGTCTTGGCAACTTCCCGCCGCGGTCAGCAAACGTTATCTGTGAAGCGGGGTGATGAACACGAGCAAGCCAATCGTGCGCAAAAAGGCCGTTATCTTCATCGATGATCCCATTGGTGAACTTCTCGGTAAGAAGGGGACCGTAGACCTGTAGTTCCCGATCAATTGGAATGTTCTGGTCCCAACGAGTCAGGATGAATGTCGGAAAATCGGCATCGTGGTCGAAGTGATGATGCGTGAAGAATACGTTGTCGATCTCGGTTGGTGAGATACCGGCCTTGACCAGCTTCCATGTTGTGGCTGGTCCGCAATCGAACAGTAATTTTTCACCGGCCACATCGATCACGAACGACGAACCAAACCTGTCTGGAAGCGGCGTCGGGGTACCGCAGCCAATAATGGTGACTTCGGGCGGCTTCGAAGCTCTCTGCGAACCCAATTGCATCCTCCTGAATGATGACGAAGGTGCGAGAGTAGCAGAGGAAGCGAGCCTGAAACAGGCGCAGGAGGTTTTTGGCGTCTATTGGCTCCGCTCCGATGAATGCCAACCGGTAGATAGCGCTATCGCACCGTTTAGCTCAACTGTGATCTATGTCATTTTGACAATGCGTGACAATTGGTCGTGACGGGCGTAACTTTCCGCGGTGCGCTCGTCCAGCGCTAACAGATCACCAGTTCGTCAACGGAGTACGCAATGCCAGCACCAACGCGAATCGAAAAAGTCGAGACCATCCTCTGGGACCGCTGGCTCCTGATAAAGATCCACTGCGAAGACGGCACAATCGGCATTGGCGAAGGCGGAGTCCACGGCTGGCAGCGTCCAACGAAAACGATGGTTGAGACGATGGCGGTTTACCTGGAAGGGCAAGACCCGAGCAAAATCGAGCACCACTACCAATGGCTGTACCGTTCCTCCCACTTCATGGGCTCAGTCGTGCAGGGAGCGCTGTCAGCAATCGACATCGCTCTCTGGGACAT
>JAJCYX010000071.1 GCA_029262715.1 Chloroflexota bacterium | reverse complement strand
TGCAAGTTAATCATCAAGTGCTCACGACACAGCAGCGGTGCGATCAGCATGTACCCGGCGTTCACAGTCATATCGACTTCAAATGACTCGATCAGCTTTAGCACGGCGCGGTCAAAGTCCTCACGTAACTCTGACCAGGGGCGATTGTCGTGCTCCTTGCGGAAGCGCCGAGACGACAGCGTGACGACCGAAATGCCGTGATCCTCTGCAAAGGCGATAAAGCGGTCTGAACCGGCAGCTTGGCCCTTTTCACGGTTGCAGAACACGAACTCGATAGTGGCATTTAGTTCACCAGAATCGATGGCGTCAAGCGCCGCTTTCAGCAGACCATATGAACCTTCGCCGCGGCCAGTCGAGAACCAGCCAAGCCTGATCGGAACAGCGGTCACCCGTTCGCCTCGTCTTCCGAGTCTTCTTCGTCACCCGGCACGAGATTCATCTGTTCAGCGAAGTTTGACTTCAAGCGCGTGATCTTTAGCTCGGCGCTACTGAGCAACTCGTTGCAGGTCTTGGCAAGCTTCATGCCCTCTTCAAACAGGCCAGACGCCTCGTCAAGCGTCAATCTGCCCTCTTCGAGCTTGCGAACAACCTCTTCGAGTCGAGTGAATGACGACTCGAATGTCGCGGCTCGAGAGCCGCTCTTTTTGCTGGTCGACTTTTCGGGAACCATAGTTCAAATACCGTTCGGGAATTACGCGAGACTAAATCCGGGCAACACGAGAAGAAAGTTTAACTCGCTCAGTTCGACTCGGCACTACCGCTAACAGAGTTCGCAGTCGCATCGACTTCACCGTCCTGCAACATGATCTGCAGTTCGTCACCAACCGACACGTCACCGGCAGAGATCGCCACTGGTCCATCTTTGATCCTGACAATCGAGTATCCGCGGCCAAGAATCTTTCCCGGTCCCAATGCACCGAGCTGGGCCTCGAGCCTTCGAACATCCTGCCGTCTCGAATCGACAATGCGCGTCGCCGCCAGCTTCGCCCGAGTCAACAGATCGTCCACCCGCTGCCTCGGTGTGTCTGTATCGGGAGCGCGGTACTCCATCCTGTCCAGCATGAACTCCAACTCAGTGCGTCTGTCTCGCACCAGCCGCGTCATCGACTGCTCCATCAGGGCTACTGCCCCGGCGACCTCTCGTGCGAGGTCATTTACATCCGGCGCGATGATCTCTGCCGCAGCTGACGGCGTTGGCGCTCTCACATCAGCCACAAAATCGGCAATTGTGTAGTCGGTCTCGTGGCCCACAGCGCTCACAACTGGCACGCTGGCGCTAAATATCGCTCGCGCAACTGTCTCCTCGTTGAACGGCCACAGGTCCTCCAGTGAGCCGCCACCTCTCGCCACAATCGCCACGTCGATGTCGTCCATCGCATTGACGGCACTGATGGCCCTTACGATCTCGGGCGCGGCAGATTCGCCCTGCACCGCCGTCGGTATCAGCACAAGTTCGGCGAGCGGATATCGACGGGAGAGAACGTGGAGAATGTCCTGGATAACGGCTCCGGTAGGCGAAGTGATAGCCGCAATCTTCGCCGGGAAATCCGGCAGAGCGCGCTTCCGTGAGACGTCGAACAGCCCCTCTTTAGCGAGTCTAGCGTGCAGCTCTTCGAACGCCTGCTGAAGCGCGCCGATTCCATCTGGCTGCACCCTGTCGACATAAAGCTGCATGTCCCCGCGGGCGGTGTAGACGGAGACCTTGCCGTGAATGATCACCTGCGAGCCGTCTGCGATGAACTCACCGCCGCGACCGTAGCGGAACATGACGCAGCTCAGTGCAGACTCTGCGTCTCGCAAGGTGAAGTAGTGGTGGCCAGACGACGGTTTCCGATAGTTGGAGACCTCACCGCTGATAGTCAGGTCGGACAGAACCGGGCTCGACTCGAGGTAGTTCTTGATGAGCGCGCTGACCTGCGAAACGGAGTAGACCGTTTCGGTCGTCGCGCTATCAAGGGTGTCTACCAGTTTGCTGTCTCCGGTGAGGTGATCACATAGTGTTGTCTAAATTATCGCGCCGACTCTGGGGGAGAGTGAGCCTGACCGGTTGCTCATTCCTTCACACCCATAAGCAAAACGGAACGGACCAGTCTGTCATTCTGAACTCGATTCAGAATCTCCCAGAGACCATGCGACATCAGAAAACGCGGCACGCCGCTCGGATCCCTCCGCTGCGGTCGGGATGACAGGACGAAAACGCCGCACGCGGCGAACGCGGCTATGCTGCCTAGTCAGCGCGTCCCAGGTACTCGCCGGTCGAAGTGCTGACCGTAATGCGGTCGCCCTGGTTAACAAACAGCGGGACCTGCAGCGTCAAACCGGTGCTGGTAGTCGCAGGCTTGTTGGCGCTGCTCTGGGTATCACCGCGTAATCCGGTCTCTGTCTGCTCTATCGTCAGGATGGCCGATGGCGGCAGGTCCACGAGCACGGGCTTCTCGTCGTAGAACAGAGCCTCGATGGAGTCACCCTCCGAGATGTACTTCAGCGCGTCACCCAGGAGGTCATCGCTCATCTGAAACTGGTCGAAGGTAGATTCGTCCATGAAGGTGAAAAGATCGCCATCGGCGTAGAGATACTGAACTGCCCTGCGTTCGGTCGGCGCCGCTGTCAGCTTCTGGTTGCCCGGCAACTTCCGCTCATACACATTGCCTGAACTGATCTGGCGAACTTTCAGTGTCAGTGTCGGTGGAGCCTTCGGGGCCTGCCTGTGCTGCCAGTCGAGGATCTGGTACAGATCTCCATCCAGCAGGATGGTCATATTGCGGCGAATTTCACTTGATGAGATAGTCATCTGGTCTGCTTACTCTTTTGCCTCTGCGATGTGTCCTGCAAGGTACTCCAGCGCATATATATATCCGCGCCAGCCGAACCCGGCAATCTGCCCTACAGCGTACGGAGCGATGACTGAGTGCCGTCGGAACTCCTCGCGCCCGTGGATGTTCGAAATGTGAACCTCGATCACCGAAAGTCCAGAATCGAGTAGTGCGTCAAGGATGGAGTAACCGACCTGTGTCAGCGCGCCGCCGTTAATTATTACACCGTCAGCACCCGAAGACGCAGCCTGGATGTGATCAACGATGCCACCTTCGTGGTTGGACTGGAAGAACGAGGTCTCAACGCCGATTTCGCTGCCATGTTTCTCAATAGCTGCGTTTATCTCGTCGAGCGTGATACTGCCGTAGTGGCCGCTGTCACGCTTGCCGAGGTTGTTCAGGTTCGGCCCGTTGATTATGAGGATCTTCGTCATCTTGGTTCCATGCCCGTCTCAGGCCCATTTCGGGTCAAGTCGTCGGCTCGCCATCGTAAATTCACGTCAACAAATGGCGGAGTGTCTAGCCTATCTGATCTGTATCCGTATCGCGTGATTCTTCCGGTAACTCTGGCAACTCCTGCTTACGCTGCGCTCTCGGATGTGCTGCCTCGTAGACTTTACGAGCCTGTGTAGTTGAGACATGTGTGTAGACCTGCGTAGTTGCGGGACTTGAGTGGCCCAGCAGTTCCTGCACAACTCGAAGATCGGCCCCGCCGTCCAGCATGTGAGTCGCAAAGCTGTGACGCAGGGTGTGAGTATGAAATTCTGGATCCAGTTCGGCCTTCAAAGCACATCGCTTCACTATCTGCTGCATGCTTCTTACACTCAGCCTTGCACCGTACCGGTTCAGAAATAGCGCGTCCCCGCTGCGACGGCTCGCCCACTTCAAACGCACCTCGGACAGATACCGGTCCAGCCATTCGATTGCCGAGCGCCCTATGAGCGACACTCTTGGCTTCGATCCTTTTCCCATGACTCGAACCTCCCGACTCTGCCGGTTCAGGTCCTGCATATCGAGCGACTGAGCCTCGCTAACTCTAAGACCAGCACCGTAGAGCGTTTCGAGAAGAGCCCTGTCTCTCATGCCTGCCGGACGTGTGACATCAGGAGTGCTCATCAGCCGGTCGATCTCCTCGGCCGAGACAATGACAGGTAGTCGGCTCTGAAGTTTTGGAGCCGAAACAGCGTCCGTCTGGTTTTGAGTCACCACACCGCGCTCAACCAGGAAGCGGTAGAACGACCGGAGAGCGGTCAGCTTACGGGCCATGCTCGGGCGCTCATAGCCGATCTCCAGTAACCATGCCAGGTAGCCGCGGAGGAACAGTCGGTCGGCGCGGTCAAGGTCCGGAGCGTCCTTCATGTCGATGTACTCGAAGAAGGGCGTCAGGTCGTTTAGATAGTTGCGCACGGTCAGCGGCGCAAGCTGGCGTGCCGTGCGCAGGTGCTGCTCGAAGTCCCGGACATGTTTTGCCCAAGGCTTGCCGTTGATCGAGTAGTTCAGGCCGGGCAGGTGCGTACGGGTGGTCACGTCAGACCTGCAGCAAGTTGCGGCGGGGTCTTATTTTTGTCATCCCGACCGGAGCGGAGGGATCTGACCGCTGACGAACGGTCACCCGGGAGATTCTGAATCAAGTTCAGAATGACAGGCCGAGCAGCGGTCGCGGCGACAACCCACCCTCTAACTCCCTCCCCAGCGGGGAGGGAGAAATTGCACCCTGAACCAGTCAGCTCAAGACGTTGCAGCCTTCCGACGCCTGCGGAACGGCTTCTTGCCCTTCTTATCGTCGTCGGAATCAGCGTCCTTTTTGCGACGACCTCGGGGCCTAGCATCTGCTTCCGCGGCGATACGTGCGGCCTCTTCGGGATGCAGCTTCCAGCATCTCGCCATCTGGTCCGTCCGCTGTGCCTGCCAGGCCTCAATAACATCGCCCTTAGCGTTCTCCTCCG
>JAJCYX010000070.1 GCA_029262715.1 Chloroflexota bacterium | reverse complement strand
ATTCATTGACCGAAGCATCGTCGAGGTGTTTGCAAATGGTCGCCAGTGCCTGACTTTGCGCGCCTATCCGGAGCGTGCGGATAGTGTTGGCGTTTCGGTTTTCGCTCGTGGAGGCAAGGCGACGCTGCGCTCTTTGGACGCGTGGCAGATGCGGAGTACATGGCCGGAGCTGGAGTAGGTGGCTGGGAGGTGTCTGGATTAACCCTCCCTCTAACTCCCTCCCATATTGGGAGGGAGGATGGACCGCTCAGGAGGTAGGAACGCACGGCCACCCATCAATTGTTTGGCTGCCTGCGAAACATCGGAGAACACGGCTTGCCGCACTTTAGTCCGGCGCCTGTCGCCAGAACGGTTCTCGCTTTTTTATTGTCTCCAGTATCGACTCATCCCATGGCGGTAGCGTGAAGCCGAGCGGTTGCAGCGGTCCCGTCCGCCAGCCGATTCGCTTGTGGACATCCGGCCTGCTGTAGTAGGCGAGGTAGACCACCTCTAGCACGTTTGAGAAGTCTCCTGAGATCGTGTTTTCGATCTCGCGGATCGCCTCGTCCTGTTGTTCGCCATCAAGCGCCAGGAAACCGCCTGCCACTTCAACAGACATGTCCATCGTCAGCGCGTCCAGGAACCGCACGAGCGACCGTCGATAGCGCTCGTGATCCGTTGCCATTCTCTCGATCTCGTCGAGGAGACCCATAGATCCTGCGCCAGGCAGATCATCAACGGCCGGGATGATCCGGTCCATGACGACTCGCATATTGCGCCTGTCTGAGTCTGTCAGCGTTCCTTCTCTAGTTGGCATGGTTTCTCCTGAAGCTGCGGCTATCCACGCAGATCGTCTCTTTCCCGTTTGATGTAGTCGGCTGTGCGTAGCGCCAGCGCCTGGATAGTTGGCGTGGGGTTCACGCCTCCGCCGGTGACGAATACGCTGCCATCGATTACGAACAGATTGTCAGCGTCGTGAGACTGGCAGTTGGCGTCCACCACCGAACGCTCAGGGTCATCTCCCATGCGTGCCGTTCCCATCAGGTGCCATCCGCCGTTCACGCTGTGTGCATTCTCGATCACCTCTACTGCACCCGCCTCAAGTAGCGCTGTGTGGGCCTGTTTTACACCGTGGGAGAGCAGTCGTTTCGAGTTGTCGTCCAATTTGTACTCAACTCGGGGTGCAGGGATACCGAATCGGTCTTTTCGTTCAGAGTCCAGGGTCACACGATTCGTCTCAATAGGCAGATCTTCGCCAATTACTCCGAGTCCGTTCATGTTGCCGAAGCGGGCGTCAAATGAACCGTGATGGCCCTGTCCCCACGGAACTCCACCAATAGCTGTCGACGCGGGCCCGGAGCTTCTGCCCATCTGAAATGTATAGCCGCGCACGAAATCGCGCGTCGGGTCTGTCTCATAGAACTCCTGCGACATGATGATGTTCGCAAGCGGCCCCTTGTAGACAGGTTCCTCGCCCTTTGGGAACACGCCGGAAGCGCCGGCATAGACGTGGAACATGAGGTTTTTGCCGACGAGGCCAGATGCGTTGGCGAGCCCCGCTGGATGTGAGTCAGATGCGGAGTGCAGCAGCATGCGCGGTGTGCCAATGCCGTTGCAGGCGACGATTACGGCCCTGGCAGACTGGAAGCAGGCTTCGCTTTGCTCGTTGTAGTAGTTGACGCCTTTAGCTTTGCCATCAGACCCGGTGACAATCTCGAACACAGTCGAGTTTGCTCGCACTTCAGCGCCATGCTCGATCGCTTCAGGCAGATACGTTGCGTCTGTGCTCGCCTTTGCTCGACGGCTACAACCCCAGCCGAGCGGGCCGCAGTTGTTGCACGCCTCCCGGCCACGATATGGCTCAGAGTTGACGTGGCTGTCGGAAGGCCACCAGTGCCATCCAAGCCTGTCAAACGCCTTTGCCATTCGCTCGCCGTCGGGGCCGAGCGGGATTGGTGGCATCTGACGGGGCGAGCGTTCCGGGTTAGCCGGGTCACCGATGATGCCTGAGCAGCCCATCATCACGTCGTTCTCGTCGTAGAACGGCTCAAGATCCCAGTAGGTGAGCGGCCAGTCATCAGCTACACCGTCGAGCGTCTTCACCCGGAAGTCCGATGGATGGAAGCGAGGCACGTGCGCCGTCCAATGGATGGTGCTCCCGCCGACGGCGTTGTACATGAGCACCTTCACAGCCGAGTCGTCATCGTTGACCGTGTAGTCGGCATGTGTCTGGCGGATGTTCGGATGATAAGCCCACGAAGTGCGGACCAACTCCTCCCAGTTGGCTCGAGTCACCGGGTACTCAGTCGGCACCACCCACGGGCCCTGCTCAAGGCAAACTACCCTGAAGCCGTCCTTTGCGAGCCGCCATGTTGCCGCAGCACCGGAAGCGCCTGAGCCGATCACGACGATTTCCGTCGGTTCCTGTGAGTTCACCACAGCACTACGCCTTCAGGTCCTGCCGCTCGTTGATGATGTGGTCGGCGGCCATGAGCGCTATCGCCTGAATCGTGGGCGTAGGATTGACCGCGCCGCTGGTGACGAAAACACTGCCGTCGATGATGAACAGGTTGTCGACATCGTGTGCCTGGCAGTTGGCGTCCACCACCGAACGCTCCGGGTCGTCTCCCATGCGGGCCGTTCCCATCAGGTGCCATCCTCCCGAGCGCAGCAGCGGGTTTGTCTCGGTCCTGTGCGCTCCGGCTGCTTCCAGCACCTTCTCGGCGTTGCGAATGCCGTGGTCGAGCAGTTTCCTCGTGTTTCGTGAGACCTTGTAGAAGATCTTCGGAGCCGGGATGCCGTTCGAGTCGACAATCTTCGGATCAAGCTCAACGCGGTTGTGCTCCTCGGGCAGGTCTTCGGAGATGATCGCAAGCAGGCTCGACTTGCCGAAGCGTTCTGAAAACTCTTCGTGGTGGCCTTCGCCCCATTTGACAGGGTTGATCGTCAGACCGGTTGCCGTCTTGCTCGGACCTGAGCTGCGGTTCATCTGGTACGAGTACCCGCGCACGAAATCTCGTCGCGAATTGGTCTCATAGAACTCCTGCGAGATGAGGATGTTCCCGAGCGCTCCCTGGTGCGTGTGCGGTTCCGGGTCATCGAAGAAGCCAGTGACCATTGCGTACGGGTGGAACATCAGGTTCTTGCCGACAAGCCCGGAGGAGTTGGCGAGACCGTCCGGGTGCCGCTTCGACTTCGACAACAGCAGC
>JAJCYX010000069.1 GCA_029262715.1 Chloroflexota bacterium | reverse complement strand
GTAAAGAAAACATCCTTGCCATCACGTCTGAATGGAAGGGCGATCGGGACGAAGGCGGTCGGCCTCTTGTCTCTGACGACATCTTGAAGCGCATGGAGCTGGTGACTACTGAGGAGGCGTGGGGTTTCTGCAAGCGGAATGGCTACAGCTTCCAGTTCACAGGTGACTGGACGACGCTGCATCCTGACAAGGTGTTAGTTGGACGTGCAGTGACGTGTCGCTGGGTTCCTCGACGGCCAGATGTGCACGATTCGATAGATAAACAGGGCGAACAGGACGGTCGCATCGGCTTTCAGAACTCGTGGGTGATCGACATGCTGACAGAGGGTGATGTGCTGGTTGTGGACCTGTTCGGCAAGGTGAAGGATGGCACGTTTGCGGGTGACAACCTTGCGACTGCGATTCAGCAGAACACGCACCGTGGGCTAGTTGTGGATGGCGGGATTCGAGATGTGCAGCGGATGATGGAGCTCGACGATTTCAATGCGTTTGTGCGGGGATACGACCCGACGGCAATTCTCGATGTGAGCATGTCGGACATCAATGGCGTGACGCGGATCGGCGATGCGACGTGTGTGCCGGGTGATGTGGTGCTAGGCACTGTCGAGGGTCTCATCTTCATCCCGCCGCATCTGGCAGAGGATGTGGTGGTTCGTTCTGAGCAGGTCAGGCTGAAGGATGCTTTCGGCCAGCAGCGCATTCGCGAGGGTGTCTACACGCCGGGTGAGGTTGACCGAGAGTTCTCAGATGCGATGAACGAGGATTTCGAGAACTGGAAGAAGGACAAGTCCTAACCCGCGTGCGGGTTTTTCGGTGTGTTGGTGGTAGTTGGCAGAGAGCGATTGGTGAAGTTGTGCCCCCGGGTGTGAGGCATCGGGCGGGTGCGTCATCCTGAGTCTGTCGACGGACATCCTCCTCCCAGGTTGGTAAGGAGTCAGATAGAGGGTCGGTCGATCTGTCATTCTGAACTTGATTCAGAATCTCTCCAGTGACCGTGCTACATCGGTCAGATCCCTCGACCCGCAAGCGGGTATCCCGGGTCGGGATGACGGAAGAAAAGCGCGGCTGTGCCGCCGAAACCGCCGTACCCGGCAAAATGCAGCTAGCTGCCGCTGCTTTACGCTGCGTTGGTTGATGTCTCTTCGTCTGCTTCTTGAGCCTGCTGTTCATCCGTCGGAATTAGCGCCGTGACGACGGTTCCAGCACCGGGCTGCGACTTGACGCTGATCTTGCCGTTGTGAGCCTCCACAATGGCCTTGACGATTGGCAGGCCCAAGCCAAGACCGGACTGAGCGCGGGTGAACTCACTATTGCCCCGGTAGAACTGCTCAAACAGGCGTTGCTGGTCATCTTCTGAAATCCCTTCGCCCTGGTCCATAACGGTCAGCTTAAGCAGATGAGCCTTATGCTCGATGTTCACGGTTACCGTGGTGTCTTCACCGGAGTAAGCAGAAGCGTTGCTCAGCAGGTTCGTCAGCATCTGCGTCACGCGCTTTCTGTCTGCGAAAATATCCGTCTCACTATCCGGCGCGCTGATCCGCAACCTCTGGTTCTTCGCAGACATCAGAGGCTCAGCCGACGCCTCGATATCGCGGATCAAGCCTTCAAGCCCGAACCTTTCCTTCTTGATCTGGAACTCTTCCGCGTGGATGTCGGTGACCTCCAGCAGTTCAGCGATTAGGGAATTCAGGTGATCGCCATTGCGCCTCATCAGCGTCAGGTGGTCAAGGTTGGCCTCTTTGTTATTGCCTTCCTGTCTTCTCCTGAGAACCTCAGTAAATGCCAGCATTGAGGTCAGCGGAGTGCGAAGCTCGTGAGAGACCATCGAAAGGAACTTGTCGTGTTCCTGGTTGATCTGCTGAAGCTGCTGGTTCCTGAGTTCGAGCTTTTCCGCTGCAACCTGGCTTTCGCTTGCTACCAGTTCCTGCACCATCTCTCGCTGTCGAGAGCGGTTGATGACCGTGTCGGCTACGATCACGATTCCGAACAGGACGGCGAACGATGCGCCTAGCGTGCTGAACAGCGTGCGGATCATTGAGCTGCGGGCGTTGCCTACCCTGAAATCCAGCGCATCTGTCACTTCACGTGAGACTTCAAGCACCTGGGTTGTGTCGTTTGTCGATCGGTCAACCAGCGGAATGTATGTCGAGGCAAGGTCCCCATTCGATACTTGTCCCTCTGGGCCTTCTGGCGATATGTAGTCAACGCTCTTGCTGAGTCCAGTGGCAGTCTGGCCGGCTAGCGCCTCAGTGAAACTGGAGCTGAGTGGCGTGATTCCGAGTGTGGTGTCTGACGCGGATGTCCACAGCAACGAACCTTCGGTGTCGAACAGAGACAATCGAACGATATCCGAGCTTTGCAGGAGGGTGCTCATGACGAGGCTCTCGAAGCCTATCGATGTCAGGGAGTCGGACGGTGCCCCGATAAGGCTCGGGCCGGACGCCCCCTCGGTATAGGCGGTCACAACGCCTGCCACGACTTCGGCGTTCTGAGACGATTGAGCGCTGATGTCGTCGACCAGGTTGGCCTCACCGTCGCTCTCGGCAGAGCGGATCACGAGGATCGCAGCGACTGCGAATACAGTCACGCCAATTACCAGGAATAGTGCGGTGAATCGGAATCGAAAATCCATCGAAGTTTTGCCCCGGATGTGGTGAGTCAATAGTCGAGTTTGGTGGCCACGGGTCGTTATGGGTGATTTGGTCGTGACGCGGGTGTTGGCGCGCAGTTCCGATTCCTGGGATCGCTTTTTGCAACTCGGTTCAGGACGGGGCGGTGAGGTCGACGAGAGAAATGGTAGGGCTGTTAACGAACTTTGATGTCACTCCCGGGTTTGATTTGGGTTGGATTGAGTTGAATCGAAGATCGGCCAAGGTGACAGGCGGCATGCCGTCCGCCGATGTGACGCGGATGATCGTTCAGCACGAATGTGTGGAATTTAGTGTGAATCGGACGGTAGCCTGTGGACCACCGCGATAAACAGCTAGCCGCCGCTATTGCTTGCTCTTACCAGCGCCTCGACCAACCCTTGTAAGTCAGCTTCGGTGTCCGCTGTTGCGCTGTACGCCCATTTTGCGTTCTTGCGGGCCCACAGCAGTGTGTGGCGGTCAGGATTTTGAGGCGGGACGAACTTTAGCCATGTCAGGTCACCATCCGTGCCGCCGAGCCGGCTGTCCGGTGCTGCATTGTTGCCCACGAATATCAGCATCGTGCCGATCATCACATTGGGCGAAGTCCCTTCCCGCAGACCGCTAAAATCTGTCTCGATGCTTATGGCGTCAGAATCTGCATTCGCGAACATCACTTCGGCCTGCATCTCGTTGCCTGTGGCCGTTCCGCTACCTCGGAAATCAGCTCTCTGGTAGAGCTCCAAAATTTCATCGGCACTATCGGGGAAGTTTGTCGACGTAAGACCGAACGGCGCTTGCGCACCGGGTAGTCTGTCCGCCACGGCTCCGCCGGCTGAAGACAGCACCTCAATGCCGCTCGGGTCGCACTGCTGGAATGAGTCGTCGGTAAACGGGTTCTCGACGTAACGCAGGAGGTTAGCCTGTAGCTCCTGGTCGCTGAAAGAGCCAGTTAAGCAGTTGCGTAGTTGTTCTGAAGCGATGCTTAGAAGCCCCTCGGAGGTCGCAAGCTCAGAGACCGGCGGTAGAGGCACAGTTGCGTTCAGTTCGCTAAACGGCTCTGATTCTGAGCCTCCGCAGGCTGCAGCAATGACGAGTATCCC
>JAJCYX010000068.1 GCA_029262715.1 Chloroflexota bacterium | reverse complement strand
CAGTTGATCTCTCGAGACCCGGAGACAGGAATTCTGACTGCCGGTTCTGAACCTCGCAAAGATGGCGAAGCTGTTGGCTGGTAGTCGGTCTTTCGATCGGAGGTCTGGCCAGATGAGAGTTGGTTTCGTTGGGTTGGGCCGAATGGGTGCCCACATGGCGCGCAACCTTGTGCAGGCCGGCCATGCTGTGACTGTCTTCGATGTGCGTCCTGAAGCTGTAGAGGTCCTTGTCGAATTGGGAGCAGAAGCCGCCTCTTCCGCAGTTGGAGTCGCTCCCCGAGCCGAGTTCGTTTTCACTTCATTGCCCGGTCCTGTTGAAGTTACCGGGACGTGGCAGGGTGATTATGGCCTGTTAGCCAACCTCGAGACAGGTGCAATCGGAATTGACCTCAGCACTGTTGGCGCTGACACCTCACGCTCTGTCGAATCTGAGGCGCGTTCACGTGGCAAGCGCTACATGGATGCCCCGGTCAGTGGTGGCGTTGGTGGTGCGGAAGCCGGGACTTTGAGCCTGATGATTGGTGGCTCTGAAGAGGATTTTGAGGAAGCGTTCCCGGTTCTTTCTGCGATTGGCAGTTCCGACAAGATCTATCGGTGCGGTGATATTGGCGCAGGTTCTGTGACGAAGCTTGTGAACAACCTCATCGGGATGACGACGAACGTTGTAATCGCCGAAGCGTTCAGCATGGGTGTCAAGGCTGGTGTAGATGCCAACGTGCTATTAGATGTCGTCACAGCCAGCTCCGGGAACAGCGCAACCCTGGCTCAATGGAAGGACTCTGTCCTCCAGCGCGATTTCACCCCTGGCTTCATGCTGGCGCTCGGTCATAAAGACGTCCGGCTTGCCCTTGAGCTTGCTGAGCAACTCGACATTCCAATGCCGGTCACGTCAGTCGGCAAAGAGAGACTTGCTGCTGCATTGGCCGAAGGTTGGGGTGAAGAGGCCGTGGCCGTTGTGGCTCGTCTACAGGAACGAGATGCGGACACTGTCATCGACGGTCGCCCCTCGAATTCCTAGACACTTTTGCGGCGTTGCCTAGATCTCGTAATACGACATCCAGACTCTTATCTGCACTTTTATGATGTTATGTATACTCCTTATAACTAATTAGGAACTATATGGAACAATTGCCATGGCAGGACTAAAAGTACAGGACGTCGCCAGCAGACTAAATGTAAGCGACAAGACGGTCTACAAGTGGCTCAAACAGGGACTGATTCCCGCAAGTCGAATCGGAACGACCTGGCTCATAACCGAAGAATCGCTTGAAGCACTATTGAACCCTGCAGTAACTGCGCCATCAGCCGCACCTGCAAAGATGTCGCAACGTGAACCCGGCTCTGGCACTGCCATCACCCGATCTGACTCCTACTTGCAAGATCGGCAAGAGCTAAGGTCAACCGTCTCTCACCTGAACCGGATGATGTCGAGTGCTGTGGATCAGGGCATTTCCGGAATACTCGGCCCGCGTCGACAGGACCCAGCGACACCCGCTGCGATCGCACAGGCACTTGAGTCAGCAGAAGGTGAAGTGCTGTTGCAGGGCGTCGGGTTGCGTGAGTTCTTTGGCGACAGAGACCACGCCGTGATACTGCGACGAATGGCCGCTGAAGATCACGCAGTCAGCGTTCGAGCACTGCTGGTCAGCCCGACCGGTCAGTTCGCCAGGGCGCGAACGGTGGCTGAAGACGGTGAGCAGTTTGCTGACGATGCGTTGTTCCGAGCCGGGCCTCTGTTCGGCGATTCGTGGCGCAGCCTCAACGTGATCGCATCTCTGAAGAAGGCCAGCCGGGAGAGTAAAAACTTCAGACTGGATGTGCGATTTCTGGATCACTGGCCGTCTGCGTATCTTGTACTCACGAACCGATGCGCGTTTGTCGAGACCTACCATTTCGGCCGTGCGAACAGCGCGGTCGATCACGTGACCATCGAAGGACTCGTGCCGATGCTTCAGATCGCCGCAGGTGCCGATTACTACGGCTTGCTCAGGAACCATTTCGACTACCTGTGGAACGGTACGAATCCCTTTGTTCCGGTGCAGACCCTTGAAGAGGTCGCTGAGTCTGTTCAGGTTCAGCTTTAAGTAATTGGATGGCTGTCGTTTGGAACATCGCGGAACTATTTGGCCCGGGATAGCGATGATTCTCCGCTTGTTACTAAGCGTCTGGTCCTATTCTGTGATCGTTCTCGCTGTGAAGACCCATTTTGGATTCACGCACGCGCAGCAACGGCCCGAATCAATCGAAGACTCAAAACTGACAGGTATCACCTGGGCAGGCAGCGATCACGGAGCGAACAGCAACCATGGGTAAGATCAATGTAGCGATCATCGGCGCAGGCAACTGTGCATCGTCACTTGTGCAAGGCATTCACAAGTACGCCGAAGTGGAAGGCGATGTGAAAGTTCCAGGCGTTATGCACAACGTGCTTGGCGGCTACTCGATTGGTGACATCGACGTTGTTGCTGCATTTGACGTTGACAAGGAAAAAGTAGGCAAAGACCTCGCCGACGCCCTTGTCTCGAAGAACAATAACGCTGTCCAGTTTCATGATGTACCGAAGACCGGTGTAAAGGTCAGCCGAGGGATGACGCACGACGGTATTGGCGAATACCTGGCAGATGTCATTGAGCCTGCGCCAGGAAACACTGATGACATCGTCGGAATCCTCCGTGACCGCAACGTTGACGTAGTCATCAACTACCTTCCGGTCGGCTCTGAGCAGGCGACCAAATGGTATGTCGAACAGGTGCTCGCAGCCGGATGCGCATTTGTTAACTGCATTCCGGTGTTCATCGGCGGTGACAAGACCGGCTACTGGCCAAAGCGCTTTGAGGACAAAGGTCTGCCAATCGTTGGGGATGACATCAAGTCACAGGTCGGTGCGACCATCGTCCACCGGGTACTCGCAAGGCTATTTGAGGACCGAGGAGTTCGACTTGACCGGACCTACCAGTTGAACTTTGGCGGCAACACAGACTTCTACAACATGCTGGAGCGAAAACGGCTCACTTCAAAGAAGATCTCCAAGACGCAGTCTGTTCAATCGCAGCTTGAGAAAGAATTGCCAACAGACGACGTGCACATTGGCCCTTCAGACCACGTGCCGTGGCTTACAGATCGTAAGTGGGCGTACATTCGGCTCGAGGGAACGTCCTGGGGTGATGTGCCTCTGAACGTTGAGTTGAAACTTGAGGTTGAGGACAGTCCGAACTCAGCTGGTGTGGCAGTAGACGCCATTCGCAGCGCCAAGATTGCTCTCGACAAAGGACATGCGGGATCTGTTGCCGGAGCTTCCGCCTACTTCATGAAGTCTCCGCTGGTCCAGATGCGAGATGACGATGCTCGTAAGGCCGTGGAAGACTACGCAGCGGGGCATTCACCCGGTGGCAAGCCGGAATCCACATCATCCGCAACGAAGAAAGCCTCGAAGAAATCGAAGTAACCGGCTAAGATGAGGCCAGTGTGGGCCGTGGTCCAGTATTTTCGATACCTGGGACCACGGCGCGGTTCACCAACTTCGTCAGGGGCCTTATGAAGATCGCCATGGTGTCGCCGTACGATTTCGCAATCTACGGCGGAGTCCAGACGCACGTGGTTGAGCTTTCCAATGCGTTATTCGATAAGGGTCACGACGTTCGAGTGCTTGCGCCATGCACCGGGAACGAATCTGTCTATGATCTCCGGTCGGTTCCATTAGAGACGTTCGGCAGAACCGTGCCGTTCGTTAGCGCCGGCTCAGTGGCTCGCATTTCCTTGAGCGTCTGGTATCAGCGAAAGCTGATGTCGATCTTGCAAGAGCATAAGTTCGACGTGGTACACATTCATGAGCCGTTGATGCCGATGTTCGGATTGATGGCAAGCTACTACTCGCCCTCACCCACCGTCGGAACGTTCCACGCCTTCAACGAAGGTCCTGGCAGAGGCTACATCTTTTGGAAGCGGCTGCTCAGAAAAGGAGCAGTACGGTTGAGCGGAAGAATTGCAGTTTCTCAGCCTGCCAAGCAGTTTGCGAACAAGTATTTTCCGGGTGAATACACGGTGATACCGAATGGTGTTCATTACGACCACTTTTCAACACCGGCACCAAAGCCGACTGTGTACAAGGACGACGCTTTTAACCTGTTTTTCGTCGGAAGAATGGCAGAGAAGCGTAAGGGCCTGAAGTATCTGCTGGGTGCTTATTCGAGATTGAAATGGAGATACCCGAAGCTCCGGTTGATAGTGGGCGGTGCGGGCGTTCCCGACCGGGACTCATACCGGATGATGGGTGAGCGTGGAATCAGTGATGTGATTTTTGTGGGTCCAGTTTCTGACGAAGACCTGCCTGGCTATTACCAGCACGCAGATGTGTTCTGCGCTCCCAATACTGGCAAAGAGAGCTTCGGCATGATCGTTGTTGAGGCGATGGCAGCTGGGACACCGGTTGTTGCGTCTGACATCCCGGGATTCAGGGCGGTGATGCAGGACGAACGGCAGGGCTATCTTGTCGAACCAAAGAGCGAACGAGCAATCGCTGCTGCTGTCGAGAAGATGATCAAAAACCCGGGAGATCAGGCATTGATGGGTGTCAATGGTGGTACTAGTGCCAGGCAGTACGTCTGGGAGCAGATTGCTGATCAGGTTCTCGGCTACTATGAGTCAGTGCTGGATCGGCATCCCGTGCCGCCGGCTCTCTACCGAGGATAAGTCAGCTGCTTAGCGGCGATAGCTGATTCACTATAGATCCGGGGACAATTGGCAGACCTTCAAACCACAAGATACGCGCTGCGCAACGGCGTCTCGCGCTGGTTCGAAGAGCCGGTTTCGAACGCACTGATCAAACTAGGCGTATCGGCCAACGGTGCAACGCTGATTGGTGTGGCTATCGCAGCCGGTGGTGCGGTTTTGGCCGGTTTCGGGGAGTTCTGGATTGCTGGGATTCTCGTCTTGCTGGGCGCAGTGTTCGACATGCTGGACGGTGGGATTGCGCGCAGAACGAACAGCGTCGGCCCGCAAGGCGCTTTAATGGACTCAGTGTTGGATCGCGTTTCAGAGGTTGCGGTACTTCTGGGTCTCGTCGTCTACTACTCCCGACCAGAAAGCGCGAATCAGTCGGCTGTGATCCTGGCACTGATCGCAACAGCAGGTTCATTGCTAATCAGCTACGTTCGGGCGAGGGCAGAAGGGCTAGGCTACAAAGGTACCCAAGGGTTTCTGACCAGACCGGAACGGGTCGTGATTATGGTTGCGCTGTTGCTGGCAAGTCAGCCGGTATGGGCGCTATGGATCCTCGGTGTCGGAACTCCGATAAGCGCAGCTCAGCGGTTCATCGCGGCCTACCGAGAGGCCGGGCGGCCCGTGGCTGGCTCGTCCAAATAACCGTCATTAGTCAACCTGGACACCGGCGGATTCGATGTAGGTGTGGCCGTTGACTTTGACCTTCTGTACGGCGTATCTCGTTTGGCCGACACTATCGATACCACTTGGAAAAGCAGCTCCATGCGAAACATCTTGTTCTACCGTCAGTTCTTCAGGATCCGGGCCGTCCACAAGCGCTTCGTGCAGAGCTCTACCATCCATATGAGGCGGAACTGTCAGCCCAAGCAATGTCAACGCCGTTGGTGTTAGATCAACATTTCCGGATGGCACCGACGATATCGATGACTTCTTGAACGATGGGCCGCTGGCGATCAATGTGTTTCTCAACTCGAACGGACTTGATGACCCGTGCAGTCCGGCTCCGATCGGTGAGTTACTGCCATTCCATGCTGTCCCATCGAACCCGTTGTTAGCAGACTGATCCTTCCATGCCATGGACACAATGAAGTGCGGAACCCGCGGCCCGTTGGCAAACACCTCGTCCGTCGATAGCGCACCAAGTGCCTGTGCATGCTCCAACGAACTGAAAATGGCTCCGGCCCACGATTCAGAGTGCAGCCAGTTCATCAGCAACTCGATGTCACTATTCGTTGCGCCCGGGTAGTTGAGCAGCACCGAACCGCCGTTGTTGCCGACGAGCACGCTACCGTCGCCCTGATCAATGCTGAAACCAGCTGCTGAGAGCCTTTCATTCACATTCACAGCATCGGAGATCGTAGAGTAGCCGTGGTCCGAAATTACTATTACATCCGGGTCGTCTCCCTGCTCCGTGAGCAAGTCAAGGATCTTGCTCATTGCAGCATCGGCTTCTGCAATACCAAGACTCGCCTGATCTGATCCGATTCCGTGGGCATGGTTGGCTCCATCTGGCTCCGGGAACCACACGAACAACAGGTCAGGGTTGATCTCTGGAATCACGAACCTGCAAGCGGATTCGGTCACTCTGCGAATCCG
This sequence comes from Chloroflexota bacterium, assembly GCA_029262715.1. Lineage (GTDB taxonomy): Bacteria > Chloroflexota > Dehalococcoidia > Lucifugimonadales > Lucifugimonadaceae > JAJCYX01. The sequence goes on along the minus strand of JAJCYX010000068.1, from coordinate 2,615 downwards.
CTCGATTCCCGGCACGGAGGCATCAGGCCATGGACCAAGCAGTTCTGCCTCGGCTTTGCCCAGGGCAGCGGGGAGTGAAAACTCCGGATGAATCACTCCGCCACGCCCAGTTGAAGATGCTTGCGGGAAGTGGACATACGCGTTGCCACTGCTTCCGCCTACGATAGAAACGTGGCTCATGCCGGCTGATGCAAGGATTTCGCCAATCGTTGGAACGAACAGCACTGGCGTGTTCGGGTTCGCAGCCATCGCATCAAGCTCGGGTTGCAGCACGCTCATCACAGAATACGGATCATGGTCAGGGAACACCGCTGTGTTTGCGGCTATGCCATGTTTACCGGGGTAGCAACCCGTGACCATTGCGGCTGAATTAACCCTGGTGACGGTTGGAAACACTGAATGGTGACGCGTGAAGCGCACCCCTCGGCTCGCAAGTGCGTGAACAGTAGGTGTCAGACTGGCGTTCACCTGTTGCGGAAGTAGACCATCAAATGCAGCGATCACGAGTGTGGTCAACGGTATATTGCCTTTCCAACTTGCACGACAACATTGAAAGCACGCAGGATAGAGTAGAGTCGAGTTGGAACCAAGTTCCCTCAACTCACCGTATATCGGCTCAAGCATCTAATTAACGTTGAGCCAGTCCTTCTGTGAGGAACCTGTTCGGCCACATGACTATTCGTGCTAGAAAATCTTTCCTATCGTTGTTTCTTCTTCTTGCCGTGGCTGCTTTATCGGTAACTGCTGGCTCTGTCGCCAGTGGTCAAAGTTCGCCTGTTGAGTTCATTGAATTCGGTATGGAGAGCCAATTCCCGGAAGGGGTTCGTTTTTTCGCCGAAATCGAAAGCTCAGTCGAGGTCGAGGATGTCAGGGTGATCTTCGATGTGGGCGACCGGAACGTAACTCAGTACAACTACCTCGACATCCCTCGTACGAACCAGAGTTTGATAGACGGCGAACTGTTCGTAAATACGAATACGCCTGAGCGTTACATTCCGCCGGGAGCATTGATCAAATTCCAACTCGAGGTGCTTGGGACCAACGGCGAGTCTTATCTCTCGGAACGAAAAGAAGAGCTGTTGCTTGATGCGCGTTTCGAGTGGGAGATGGTGATTGACGGTCCAGTGACAGTTTTCTACCACGGGCCAGTACAGTCCAGGGCCGAAACTCTTGCCGAGAAGACGCGTGAGGGACTGGAATTGATGTCGCCCGTGACCGGTGGCGAGATCGATACACCGATAGCTGTGATGCTGTACAACAACAACGCCGAGATGATCGAGGCTGTTGTTCCCCGTTCGGCGACTATCTCTCGCGAGCTGGTTACCGAGGGTCAGGCGTTCGGTGATGAGAACACCGTGCTCGTGCTGGCAGGTCGCTCGGATATCGGCACTGCCACTCACGAGATAACCCATATTCTCGTTGACAGGGCGACAAATGGCGCCGCTCTCGTGCCATTCTGGCTGAATGAGGGACTTGCTGAATACGGGAACCTTGACCAGACCGTCTCATACACGCGCTTCCTCGAATGGGGTGTGGGAACCGGGCGACTGCCGACGTTCAGGTCTTTGAACCGACCACCGGGCGACCCGAACCTGACGCTCGTTGGTTATGGCTCTGGAAGATCCGCTGTCGATTTCATGGTGACGGAGTTTGGTGAGGAGAAGATGGCCGAGCTTCTCGGTGCGCTTGGTACTGGCTTGCCTATCCAGGCCGCAGTGCAGGTTGTCTACGACATGTCACTGGATGATCTTGAAAACCAGTGGCGTACATCCATTGGCGCAGATCTGTACATTGCGCCATCACCCACACCCACATCGTCAGTACCTTCGCCGACCCCGACTCCGAACACATTGTTGCCGTTGACGCTAGAACAGATCACTGCCGCAGGGCGAGTCACGCCGACGCCTGAGCCGCAGGCCACACCTTCACCGTTGGCAGGTGAAGGTGAGGTAACACCGCTTCCGCAGGTGGACGAAACGCCAGTTGTAGATTCGGATCAGGCAGTTACGGGCGGTTCATGCAGTGCGGCAGGGCGCAACGGCCCGGCGCAGGCGACGCCAATACTCGGAATCTCGGCGGTTTTGCTGCTAGGTATGTGGCGCTCGTTGCGAAGGCGCGTTAGTTAGAGAACGCAGGCTGTGTGTCGCTCTAGCCAGCCATAGTTCTGGCCTTATCCAATAGTTTGCTCAACGTTCCTCCAAGAATTGCGGCCCGGTCACTATCTGAAACGAACGCGCAGTGCGTTCTGAATGCCTCCAATGACTGCCGATGCGTCATCGATCCGGTGACTACCGGGTAGTCGGAACCCCACACCATTCGAATGCCAAATGCAGCATAGGCTTCTTCGTAGACCCATTTGACCTCTGCGTGTGGAAAGTCCCAGCTTCGATCTGGCTCTCGCATGTAGTGAAACCCGGACCACTTGAGATGAATGTTCGGGAACTCTGCTGATTCGAGCACCAGGTCCAGGTTTTTCCGAGCCTCATTGCCATAGCCACGTAGTCCAGACATGTGATGGCACAGGATTGTCAGGTCCGGGAATCGTTGAGCCACTTTTCGGATCATTGGCTGGTGTTGCGGGCCGCAAGCGATGCTGGCGATCAGCTTCGATTCTG
>JAJCYX010000067.1 GCA_029262715.1 Chloroflexota bacterium | reverse complement strand
ATTAGTTCGATTGTGTCACTGAACATGGACACGAGGTGCTGCGGAACCCACGTTGTAACTCTCTTACGCAGACAGAAGCAGAACAGCCGCGCACGGCGTTTTCATGCGGAGGGATCTGAGCGGCTAGCCGCGTTTTCTGTTCGGTCACAGGTTTCTCGAAAGATTCTGAGCAGCTAGCTGCTTTTACTTTTACCCCGCACGGTCACCCGAGAGATTCTGAAATGAGTTGAGGGTGGCAGAATTCCCCTCTCCCGGATTGGGAGAGGAATAAAGGGTGAGGGTCGTTTCGTCTTGCCAGGGGCGAGTGGGCCTCTTTGTCGGATACCGACCCTCCCTCTAACTCCCTCCCATACTGGGAGGGGAGACACTGCCTAACCTCATCCACCCACGTCGCACGCCTGCCACCTGTCGTAACTCACCCACCCGGACCCGGGCGAAGAAAAAAGAAACCGGTCCGACGCAGCTCTCTGCACAGGTAGAGCTTTTTTCAAAACTCTCGATGTGCGCACATCACCTGTGTTTTGGGATGCAAGAGCGCGCCGGACCGGCCACATCTGGAGGGGTTTGCTGAATGCCCGCACTGGCTGCCTTGCAGCGGCCGGAACAGCTAGTCAGCAACCGTGAATGTCACGCCGCGGGGAGTTGGCTACAGATCTGCTCCACGACCGGCAGATTGAAGACCTGCACATCGAATACGAATGTCTTCACCATGCCGCCGTCAACCGTAAAACTAAAGGTGCGAGACTCACCCGGAACTCGTCCATTTCCGTTTTCTGGTAGGTCGAACAGTGGAACCAATGACGGATTGAGCATCTGTGCTGTCAAGTTCAATTCGTACCACCTACCGGCGGGAGAAACACTGCCCGACCAGGTGAAAATCTCGCCTAGTTCCGCGGGATCCTGATTGAGACTGGTCCCGATAATTACGCCCCTAGAATCGCCGCAGAATGCCAGATCGAGTTTACCGTTGTCGACTTCTGGAATTCCGCCGCCCATTGCAGGCACGAACCCATCGATCCGCACGACTGAACCGTTGAAGTAGTCTGTCCAGGCATCTACAACTGTCGAACTTGATTGCGGGGTTAGGCCCGGGTCTATCTCTGCTGGAATTGGCAGGGCTTGTGACGCGTCAGGAACTGTGAACAATGGCACGCTAATCGGCGGCACCGGGGTGGCAGTCGGCCCGACCGTTGCCAGTGCTGTCGGAATAGCTGTGGGTTCCGGTGCTGGCGTTGCTGGGAGGGAAGTTCCCTCAGAGGCACAGGACTCATCGTCAGTCACAGCAACGATCGCAATCGTTTCGTAATTCCGGCCTACCAAGACGCCGTCCTCGTCCCAGAGACGTTGCGTGTCGATTAGATTCGGATCTGCACCCGGCTGGAGGTCTCGAGAGAGACCCATCCATACCGTTACTTCGTTCCATCGTTCGGAAAATTGGCGAACTTCCCATGTCACCACCATCTGGTCTACAGACGAGTTATTGGTCCCTTTGGCGACTATCGCCGGCCCCGTGTTCGAGCGGGTCACCGTGCTGTCGCCAGAACCATCGCCGCACAGTCGCAGTTCGAAGCGACTGTAGTGCTCGCCTAAAATGTCTGTCCCCGCGAGGTAGTCGGTCCAGAGCGCTATAACCTCATCGCTCGGCAACGGATCAGAATCGGACCTCAGCGCAGCCGGGAACGGTTTGCTGACCGGTAGTTGACTGACCGGTGTCTGAGAAGCCGTTATCGGTGTGCTCGTCGACTGTGGTGCCGACGTTTTGCAGTATTCGCTTTCGAAGAGGGTGAGTGTTTTTCCGCCATCGGCCGTTGTGGTCACAAATCCATCTTCAATTCCAACAACGAAAAGTGAGCCAAGTCGCCCACCACTGAGATTCAATTTGCCTGTGAAAGAGACTTCCCACCAGTTGCTTGAAGCCGAGGCTCCGCTTTTCACGATTGACCATGTATCGGGAACATCAAGGACGAGATCGGCCTTGTTGGTTTCGTCTACAGAGACGATTCGTCCATCACCACATACGTGGTAGAACCCCTGTGGAGGGAAGAAGTAGATTGAATCGGAGAAGAATTCGGTCCATGACTGCACCACCACTTCGTCCGTAGGCGTCTCGCTTACCAGCCCAGGATCTATCGCAGCCGGAATCGGCTTCTCGACGAGTGTTGATGGATCAGGATTCCTCAAGTCGATAACTTCGTCCGGGGCTGGCGTCGCGGTTGGTGTCGCCTCTGGCGTCGGTGTCGCAGGTACAGGTGTTGGTGAACTTGCAGGTACCGGACCTTCAGAATCATCAGCATTGACGAGCATCACGAAAAGAATCGCTGCTATCACGATCATCGCTATCGTCGCAGCCGACGTTGCGTATTTCACTTTCATCGGATTCCTCCACCGTGGGAACGAGAAGGCGTTTCTTAATTGCCAGAGCACGCTCGGTGCATCGGGCTCGCCCATCTTTGGGCTTATCGTTTGCCAGGTTCCCGACGGCAGATGCGCGTCCTGTGCTTCGGCACGGAATAGCGATGAAAGCTGCCTCTCCAGTTGTGTAGTTGCGTCAAAAGAAGTCATGACTGCGCCCCCTTGTGTGAAAGCCGGGCAGTGCCCGACTGGCTGGCGGCTACTGCATCCCTGAGCGCCGCCGTGGCGCGGTGCAGCCGTGACTTGACCGTTCCCTCCCGTAAGCCGGTCGACTCGGCTATCTCGGGAAGTGAAAGGTCGTTGAAGAATCGAAGGACGAGCACTGTGCGGTGCTCGATAGACAGTGTGCGAAGCGCCGCCTGCAGCATGGAACTGGTTTCCATGTCCATGGTTTGCTGCTCTGGCCCGTGCCGAGTGTCAGCCAGCGGGAAGGCATCCTCCACCGCCGTTGTCGGAAGCCGCTTCCTGCGCTGCATCATCCCAATGCAGTTGATAAGGATGCGGTTGATCCACGGCCTGAACTCGCGCTTCGCGTCAAATGAGCGGATCTTTTTCCATGCTGCGAGAAGTGCTTCCTGCACCGCCTCTTCTGCCAGCGATGCGTCTCGAGTGATGAGAAACGCGACGCGGTAGAGGTGATCGCCATGGAAATCCAGGACACGACGAAAGGCCTCGCGGTCGCCCTGCTGGCAGCGTGCGATCGCCTCTCGCTCGATCTCTTTTATGAGAATTTGGTCCAATGTCCCTCAACCTGATTGCCCTGTCTACCACATAACTATGCGGCGAGGTCTGGAAAGGTTCCGTGAGAAGGTGAAAGGGCGCATATAATCTGCGTTTGGGGAACGAATCTTTTGAATCCGGGAGACAACTACCGAACTTTTCCTGGCTTCGGATCGCCGCAAAGAGACGAGGGCTTTATGGAACCGATGGAGATCATATCCGGGATATTTGAGGATTACTGGGGACGGATTGACGATCAACTCAAGGATCTCGACTCTGACGAGATCTACTGGACACCCACTCCTCACTCAAACTCTATTGGTTTCATAACGTGGCATCTTGCAAGGGTCGAGGACGACTGGATGACGCTCTTTGCGCAAGGCACTCAGGACCTCTGGAATGCGGATGGGTGGTATCGGCGGTTCGCTCTTGGCGAGCGCGACATGGGCTTCAGGGTCTCGTTGGAATGGGTCCAGTCTTTCCCACACCTACCTCTCGATCTCCTCGACGAATATCGACACGCAGTTCGTGACAACACGCGCTTGTACTTTGAAACTCTCGACGCTGCCAGCA
>JAJCYX010000066.1 GCA_029262715.1 Chloroflexota bacterium | reverse complement strand
CCGGCAAGGGCAACAAGGGCCAGAACGCTCGTGGTGGTGCACCATACCTATTTGAAGGTGGACAACTTCCGCTAATTAAGCGACTACCCCATATGCGAGGGTTCACTCCACGCAATCGGGTTGAATATTCACCTGTTAATCTTGCACAGCTAGACTCTCTTTTCGAGGCAGGAGCTGACGTAACGCCCAAAATTCTGCTCGACCGGCGAGTAGTGCGTCGAAAGCAAGATCTAGTTAAAGTCCTTGGAGACGGTGAGTTCAAAAAGAAACTCAACGTCTCTGCACACGCCTTCAGTCAGACTGCACGGGAAAAGATCGAGAAGGCCGGCGGAACCGTGACAGTAGTGACTTCGAAAGGCGGTTGATCTAAACCATGATGAGGCAGGCACAGGCTCAACGGAGTGAGGGCTCGGGACGGCCAGCGCTGCTACAGGCGATGATCGACGCAATGCGGATTCCGGATCTCCGGTATCGCATACTGTTCACACTTGCTGTTCTGGTTCTATTCCGGTTCATCGCGCACGTTCCCGTGCCGGGTGTTGACCGCGCTGCACTGGATGCAGCCTTCGACGCCAACCCATTCCTTGGAATTCTTGACCTCTTCAGCGGAGGCGCTCTTCGTAACCTGAGCATTGCCGCGCTCGGTGTCTATCCATATATTACTGCGTCGATCATTCTTCAGATCTTGACGCCGATAATTCCGAGCCTCAAGGCCATCTCGCAAGAAGGAGAGGCCGGCCGAAAAACTATCAACCGTTACACCCACTACATGACGGTTCCACTTGCGCTGTTGCAGGGTTACGGGCAGATAAACCTGTTTTCTGGCTCGTTTGGTGATGGAGCCATCTCCGGCATCGGTTTCGGTAGCGACAACATCCTCAACACCGTCTCGATTCTGGCTGCGATGACGGCCGGAACAATGCTGCTTGTTTGGCTTGGTGAACTCGTCACAGAGAAGGGCATAGGTAACGGTCTGTCGTTGATTATTTTCGCGGGAATTGTCTCTACGTTACCGCAGGTCATTGGCCAGATATGGCTGCTGCGTGACCAGGAATTCCAGGTGCTGATGCTGTTCGCGATTGGCCTGGCAATCGTCTTCTCGATCGTGTACTTCAATGAGGCGCAAAGGCGCGTGCCGGTGCAGTACGGGCGATCTGTGTTTAGAGGCGGTCGTATGTATCGCCAATCAGGCGCGTCTCATCTGCCGTTACGAGTTAACGCGGCTGGAATGATTCCACTGATCTTTGCCTTTTCGTTAATCACTTTGCCAACGGTCCTGACAAGCTTTTTCCTTGATCCGCGTTCGGACAACTTTCTTGCGCTTACGGCGCAGTGGTTTAACAACAACCTGGGTGTTACCAGCTCGCCATACTGGATAGCCATTTTCTTTATGGTTGTTGGCTTCACGTTCTTCTACACGCTTGTTACGCACTCGCAGCAAAACCTTGCCGAGAACCTGCAGAAGAACGGTGGATTTATTCCGGGCATCAGACCAGGCGCGCCGACTCGTGAGTACCTGATGCGGGTTGTTCTTCGCATCACCTGGGGTGGTGCGCTGTTCCTGGGCTTGATCGCCATCATGCCGTGGATAGCCGGGTTAATTACCAACCTGGATGCCGCAACAAGCATTGTTCAAAGCACCAGCCTGTTGATCATGGTTGGTGTCGCCCTGGATACCATGCGTCAATTGGAAGCCCAGTTGCTCATGCGTAACTACGAAGGCTTCATCAGGTAGGCACGGAACCCAATGAGAATTGTGATATTTGGCCCTCCCGGCGCTGGGAAGGGCACTCAAGGTGTGCGTCTTGCTGAGAAGCTGAACATCACTCACCTTGCAACCGGAGACATGTTGCGTGCCGAGGTTGCCGCTGGATCGAAGCTGGGTAATCTGGCGAAGCAGTACATGGACCGCGGTGACCTGGTTCCCGACGACGTGATCATTGGCATGATCCGCTCCCAACTTACTGAGAGCGACGGGATGGTCCTCGACGGATTTCCACGGACGATCGCGCAGGCGAAAACTCTTGATGACGCACTGGAAGAGTCGAATACGCCGCTGGACAGATCGATCTACTTCAATGTGGACCGGGATGAGTTGGTGCGTCGTCTGATTAACCGGGCCACTGAGCAAGGCCGCTCCGACGATACTCCCGAAACGATCAACCGCAGAATGGATGTCTACGACGAGCAGACAGCGCCGGTGCTCGACTACTACAAAACCCTAGGGAAGGTCCTGGAAATTGACGGCACCGGTACGCCAGATGAAGTGTTTGATCGACTGCTGGATGCGGTGAAATCCGGATCGTAATTGCGAGTCTGGCTGTGAACGGTCAGAAGCAATCGCCCTCGGGTTACAAATAGTCGTAAATTTGAGTTACAATCGTATATAGTCGAAGTTGCAGGAATGCACCGCCCGGTTTCGTCAGTCGAAAACTCCGGGGTGCGGGCTGCCTAAATGCAGTCTGCAAACTGGAAAAGGACTCGAATCAGGGCGGATTGTCGCGTTTGTCGCGAATCTTCCGGTGATCGAATCTGACGTTGGTCGGCATTCACTGCTAAAGAGATCTGGAGACAGATGGCTAAAAAAGAGGCAATAGAGGTCGAAGGCCTTGTTGATGAGGCACTTCCGAACGCGGTGTTCCGCGTGGAGTTGCCGAACAAACACGAGGTACTGGCTCACGCTTCCGGAAAAATCCGAAAGAACTTCATTCGGATTCTTCCCGGTGATCGTGTGCTCGTCGAGTTGTCGCCTTATGACCT
>JAJCYX010000065.1 GCA_029262715.1 Chloroflexota bacterium | reverse complement strand
GGATCGCGCTGCGCGTACTCCTGGCAGATCTCGACAGTATTGTCCGTCGAGACGTTGTCCGTGATGATGACCTCGAAGTCTTCGTAAGTCTGAGCCAGGATTGAGTCGAGCGCTTTGCGAATGAACTGAGCGCCGTTGTATATAGGCACACCTATGGTCACGGTTGGCGTCTGGCTCATGGTTGTCATTGGGTTGCTCATTTCAATTAGACAAGGAACAGCAGGGTGATATCTGCGACGGCCGCCGTCTAGTCGACGACCTTGACCGTTGCATCTACATTCAGGCTGCGGATCATTTCCTTGACTTCGTTTTCGTAAGCGCCGTTCATAAGCAGGACAAGATGGGGCTGGTATTCGACGAGAGCCTCAGGACCAACGACCGTCTGGCCTGTCCCGGGCACGAACTTTCCGTGCTTGGCAGGGTTGATATCGACGATGTGCTCAATGCTGGAGCTGTCGACCAGGTTGAGGAAGGTGACTCCCTTTGATCCGGCTCCCCATGTCACAACGCGCTTGCCATCTACGGCCAGTCGCTGAACCTCGTTAGTCCACCGCTTTACGCTGTTTTCGACCTCATCCCGGAATCCCGAGACCAGCTGGTCTAACCTGCTGAGAGACGTTGTCTTGCTCTTGTGAGATTCAGTTGCCGAACCGGAGGCATCGGCATCGATGTAGAGGAACTGGTCCAGGAACGTGGCGCTGCTTTCGCTAACGCTCAGTCTGGCCTTTTCAGCGACCGAAACGAGTGCACGGTCCGTGAAGTATCCGGGGTGTTCGTAGATGAGGTCCCAGATCGCCGGCTTTTCGAGCATATAGGTGGCGTTGGGCACCTCGACATATAGCTTGCCTCGGCTCTTACTTGCTGCTCCTGCGAGTAGCTGCATGAACTCCAGCGGCTCCTCGACATGCTCAAGCACATGCCTTGAGCAGACAAGATCGGCTTCTACCGCATCATCGCCGGTATAGTAGCGGTCCTTGAACGTGACACCGTTTCCGGCATCGACAGTGGTCGGGCCGAAGTACGAAGGGTCGAAGCCAAAGCCACGATTGTTCCCGATAGTGCAGAGCCGGGTCAGGAAATCACCGTCCCCGCAGCCTAGTTCGAGCACTGTGTTCTCGTTCAGGACGTGCTTTTCGACGAGTCGCTCAGACGTCTCCTCTAAGAACGAACCGAAGCTCGGTGAGCAGGACAGCGAGTTGGCGTAGTCAGGTGAGTACGCCAGCACGGATGCGTCGAACGCGCCGTTGAACAGGAATGAGCAGCCTTCGCAGTAGACGAGTTGAATATCGCCTCGTCTGACGGAAGCTGCGGCCTCGGCGTTGTCGAGCAGCACGTTGCAGAACGCGGGAACCTGCGGAACATTTACGACGAAGCGCAGGTTGGACGAGCCGCATGCCGCGCATGTCTGGTCAGCCAAGTCGGGTGACTCCTGGCGCTGATTGTCAGCCTGAACTGTCATCTAGAGTGCCTCGAGTGCGAGTTGGTCGGTGATTCGTCGAATGGGGTGATAACTTGTCGCCAGGCTCTGCTTGCTAAACACTTCGCACTTCTGCGTGAATGCCCATGCCAAGTAGTGTCTCGCTGATCTCGTCAACGTAGATCGGGTTCATCACCAGTACGACGTCAGGAGCCGCAGTTCGAAGCTCGTCCGGACCGACTATGCGGTGACCGGTACCGGCAGCAAATTTGCTCTGCTTCGCCGGGTTGATGTCAACGATGAAGTCGATCAGGTCGCCTCCGGGCACGCTGTTGACGAAGGCAACACCCTTGGAGCCGCCTCCCCAGACAACGACACGCTTTCCGGCGTCGTTTGCATCAGCCAGGAACTTCGACCAACCTGCGATGTGAGCGCGGTACTTCTCTGAGAACGCCTCGACATCTTCCGAAAGGTCACGAACGTACGACTTGCTGCTGTCTGCATGGCTCGTCGAGCGAGCCGGTTTGCAGTGCAGAAGCAGGTACTGATCATCGAAATCCAGCTCAGTCCGAACACCTGTGAAGCCTTCTTGCTCGAACAGGGCAGCCATCGATTCCGGTGTGAAGTAGGAGCAGTGTTCGTAGTACACATCCCAGAATGCAGCCTCTTTGAGCACTCGCAGAGTGTCAGGTACTTCGAAGAAGACCGGAACCGAACTCTCTTCGCCAAGTGAACGGCGAACCGTTCGTACGAAAGCGGCCGGGTCAGGAACGTGCTCTAGCGTGTGGCGGCAGCACAGGAAATCAGGGTTCAGATTGCCGTGCTCTTCAGCGAAGAACTCACGGATGAAGCTGAGGTTTGTCGTGGAGTTTTCCACCCTGTGATCGGGGTCTGCTGCCGGATCAACGCCAATACCGGCCTTGATGCCTTGCAACTCAACCTGCTGTAGGAAATCTCCGCCACCACAGCCGATCTCAACACAGGTCTTGTCAGCAAGATCGTATTCGTCAGCAAGACCCTTCGCCAGCCTCTCAGCGAACTCATTGAAGCGCGGTGAGAAGGCCTGCGAGCTCTCGTACGACTGTGAGTAGTCGACGAGCGCAGGATCGAAGTCCGGATTGAATATGAAACCGCAAGACTCGCAGAAAGCCAGGGTCAGCTTGCCCTTTGGGTAGCTGACAGCCTTTTCCTTCGTGTCGAGCAGAACCATGCTGTTTGTCGGCACCTCTCCCAGTTCCAGGAAGACACGTGCCTCGGGCTTTTCACAGGACTGGCAGACCAGCGCTTTGCGGTCTGTCGCCCGCGATTCAGGAATTGCAGTTTCCAACACTCTTAGACCACCTGTGGCTCAGGAACCGGGACGACGAATTTGCCGCCCTTTTCGATGAACTCCGCCTGCTGCTTCATCACTTCATCCTTGAAGTTCCATGCAAGTAGCAGTACGTAGTCCGGCATATCCTCAAGCAGCTTTTCTGGAGCTTCGATCGGGACGTGTACACCGGGCATTGTCTTGCCCTGTTTGTGCACGTTGCGGTCAACGACGTAGTCGAGAGTCTCGGTGCCGATACCTGAGCAGTTCAGCATGGTTGCGCCCTTGGCGGCAGCGCCGTAGGCAGCAATCCTCTTGCCGTCAGCCTTCAGGCCGCCGAGCAAGTCTCGAAGGCCTGCCATCAACTTTTCTACGTTCTGGCCGAAATTCTCGTAATACTCGAACTTATCGATGCCAAGCTCTTTTTCTTCAGCAAGTAGCTGCTTGATGTACTCGGTGGGAGCGTCCTTCTTCTCGATGAATAGTCGCATTGATCCGCCGTGGATCGAAAGGCGCTTCAGATCATTCAAGTAAAGACCGTGAGCCCTGAAAAGGTTCGTCAGTGATGTCACCGAGAAGTAGCACAGGTGCTCGTGGTAGATCGTGTCGAACTCGTTGCGCTCAATCAGGTCTCGTAGATACGGAACTTCAATCGCTGCTACGCCGTCGGGCTTCAGCGCTACGGCTATGCCGTCCACGAATCCAGTAAGATCGGCGACATGGGCCAGGACATTGTTGCCGTGGATCACATCGGCCTGCTTGCCTTCTGCAGCAAGCTCCTTGGCCAGTTCCAGGCTGAAGAATCGCTCCATAGTCGGGACGCCCTTTTCGAGCGCCACCTTGACAACGGTGTCGGCAGGATCGATGCCAAGCACTGGGATTCCTGCCTTCACATAGTTCTGAAGCAGGTAACCGTCATTGCTCGCAAGCTCGATCACGAAGCTGTTTTCGTCGAGGTTGCGCGTTTTGATCAGGTGCTCGGTGTTGTCTTTGGCGTTCCCGACGACCGTGTCCGAGACTGACGAGAAGTACGGGTAATCCTGGCAGAACAGCTCCTCAGGCGGAACCGTCTCCATGATCTGCATGAGCGCGCATTCGGTGCAGAACGCGACGTCAAGCGGGTATGTGGCTTCTGGGCCGTCAACATCCTCTTTTTTGACAAGGGCGTCAGCAAGAGGCGTGTTGCCGAGTGCAAGCACGCTTTTTAGCTGCGACGAGCCGCATGAACGGCAGTTGCCTTTTACATTCTCACCAATCATTAGTTATTGCTCCCCGAGCTGATTAGCTCGCTCTCAGGCGCAAGGTCACCTTCATCGGTCGATTCGGTCCAGCGAAGCGTTGAGTCGACTTCACCAGTTTCCTGGTTGCGTTCGATGTGCTTGATGCGCTGGAATCGCGTTCCGTTGAGGTCTGCCTCGGTGAGGTTGTTGTCTTTGTATGCCTTGTAAAGCTCTTCGACACCCTTCCGAGCGGTCCACTGCGGCTTGAAGTCAGGCAATAGCGTTTCGATCTTTGTGGTGTCCACCCTGTAGCAGCGAGGGTCTGGCCCGCCGTCCTTGGCGTAGACGACCTTTGATCCGGGAACGATCTCTTCAACCATTGCCGCAAGTTCGCGTACCTGGTAGTTCTCGCCCGGCACAGCCACGTTGAACGCTTCGTTGTGCACGACTTCGCGCGGTGCGTTGAGAACTGCAATGAATGCACGAGAGATGTCAGCGATGTGGATGATCGGCCGCCATGGGGTGCCGTCACTCAGGATCATGACCTCACCGGTGGTGAATGCCCATCCGGTCAGGTTGTTGAGCACGAGGTCGCCTCGCAGCTTCGGTGAGACACCGTAGGCTGTTGCGTTGCGCAGGAACACCGGGCTGAAGCCGTCACCGGCCAGCTTGGATACGGCCTGCTCTGTCAGCACCTTCGACTTGGCGTAGGGCGTGACAGGGTTGAAGTCGGACTTCTCGTCCAGGATCTTGTCGCCAGCCGCACCGTACATGCTGCAGGATGACGAGTGGATGAACAGCCCGACGCCGGCACGCTTGGCCTGTTTGGCCAGGTTTACCGAGGCGTGGTAGTTGATCTCATATGTAAGCGAGGCGTTGAGCGAGCCCAGTGGGTCGTTGCTCAGGTTCGCAAGGTGGATGATGGCGTCGAAGCCTTCGAGGTCTCGTGAGTCCACTTCCCTGACGTCCATCTTGAACTCAGGAATCTGTGGCTCTGAGTCACCCAGCAGGCAGTCCGTGCCAAATAGCTCGCTGTCTAGCCCGACAACGTCGTGGCCTTCTTCCAGGAGCATGGGCACCATTACCGTGCCGATGTAGCCTTTGTGTCCAGTTACAAGAATTCGCATTATTTCCACACCTTCCAGGGTGGCTCGGTCTGCCAGAGGCTCTCAAGCCTCACCTTGTCTCGCAGCGTATCCATGCACTGCCAGAATGAGTCGTGCTTGTACGCCATCAGCTGTCCTTCTCGGGCCAATGCTTCCAGAGGCTCCTTCTCGAACAGTGTGTCATCGCCTTCGATATAGTTCAGCACTTCGGGTTCGAGTACGAAGAAAGCTCCGTTTATCCAGCCCTCGCCAACCTGAGGCTTTTCGGAGAACTCTGATACCCGGTTGCCATCGAACTCCAGGTGGCCGAATCGTGCAGGCGGCCGAACTGCAGTCACCGTTGCCAGCTTGCCGTGAGCCTTGTGGAATTCGAGGAGCTTTGGGATGTCAACGTCAGCCACACCGTCACCCCATGTAAGCATGAAGGTCTCGTCGCCAAGCCAGGGGCCGAGCTTCTTGATGCGCCCGCCGGTGTTGGTCAGTGCGCCGGTGTCAACAAGGTCTACGACCCAGTCGTCTTCATCATTGCACTTGTGCCTCTGAACCTCGCCGGTTCCGGGGCGTACTGTCAGGTCGCTGTTCATCGTTGCGCGGTCGATCATGTACCGCTTGATGTACTCGCCCTTGTAACCGAGAGCGACAACGAAATCATTGAAGCCGAAGTGGGAGTAGATCTTCATTATGTGCCAGAGAATTGGGCGATCGCCAATCTCTACCATCGGCTTAGGCTTAACCTCGGTCTCTTCGGATAGGCGAGTGCCTACTCCACCGGCAAGAATTGCAACTTTCATCTTTATACCCTTCGAAATTCGGTCAGCTTGTGCGCTGAGAGCGTTTCGGTCGGTGTTTCGTAACTAAATTCTGTGATCGTGATATGAATTTCCTGTAGAGATTTCTCGAACCCCTGTCTCAACCTTGTCCCGAGTGGAGATAGGGCGCTCGTGCCCGTCGTCTCCTAATCG
>JAJCYX010000064.1 GCA_029262715.1 Chloroflexota bacterium | reverse complement strand
ATGTCTGTCGAATTTCAAGACTTGTTCGTAGGGCGAGAAGCGGAGACTTCGCTGCTCTCAGAACAGCTGAGCGCGGCGGTAAATGGCGATGGCCAGGTTGTGCTGGTTTCTGGTGAAGCAGGCATTGGTAAAACCCGATTGCTTCGCAGGTTGGAGGAAGAGGCTGAAGACCAAAAACTCAGCATCTACCTCGGTAGATGCCGCGAAACGGCAGGAGCACCGCCGTTCTGGCCATGGATCAACGCGCTATCCGCCTCCCTGGGAGCTGACTCCGAAATCGTCGCTCGCCTTGCAGGCCATGGTCATT
The DNA here is from genome assembly GCA_029262715.1 of Chloroflexota bacterium. Lineage (GTDB taxonomy): Bacteria > Chloroflexota > Dehalococcoidia > Lucifugimonadales > Lucifugimonadaceae > JAJCYX01. The sequence continues at coordinate 2,287 of JAJCYX010000064.1, read as the reverse complement.
CGGGTGAGTTCGAAAGCCTTTCCGCAGCGGCACAGTTTGGTCTATTTGATTCATTCTCCAGGTCACTTCGCCGGTTAACCGCTGACTCCCCTTCTATCGTAATTCTTGAGGATATTCACTGGGCGGACCCGGCCAGCTTGAAACTGTTGGAGTTCGTCGCGGCTGACGTTGCAGCTATGCCCGTTCTGCTTGCATGTTCTTTTCGAGACACCGGGAATGCAGTGGGTAACCTGCCCGCAGTTTCGGGCCACATAGCGAGAGAGCCTCACGCTAATCGAATCGAGCTGAGGCCGTTCAACCACTCTGAGATCAAGGCTCTGTTCGCTGGTGCGTCGGATACGAGACCGTCCGTAGAACTGATAGACGCCACAGCTCAGCGGACAGGGGGAAACCCTCTCTTCGCAGTTGAGACGCTCAGGCTCCTCCACGCTGAGGGTCGCCTGGAAGCTGACACCTTGTCAGACGTACCGAGCCGGGATATAGGTGTGCCGTCGGGCGTGGCCGAAGCGGTGACACGCCGATTGTCCCGCCTTCCTTCCTCATCGCTCGATATGTTGCGAAATGCCGCAATCATCGGCAATGAATTCACGATCTCCCTGCTATCGACGATGTCTGCTCTAGAAGCCTTGAACCTCCTGCCGCTGCTCGATCCGCTCGTTACTGCAGGAGTAATCGGTCAGGACGACCATGATGGAACGCTTTTCCGCTTTTCGCATGCGCTGGTGCGCGAAGCAGTCGTCGAAGGCCTGCCTATCAGTGAACGTGCCCAGGGGCATAAAGCAGCGGCTGAAGCGATCGAGTCAACGGCTGGATTAGAACTCACGGAGAAGGCCGGGGCACTCGCTTATCACTATAACGAGTGCCGGGCACTGACCGGCAATGAGCCCGTCATCAAGTATTCGAGGATGGCCGGTGAGCAGGCACTCTCTGTTTCCGCGTATGACCAGGCAAGGACCTATTTTGAGAGAGCCATCGAACTATCGGAGGGAAAGCCGATAGACGAGGATGTGGCGCGCACTTACTTCGGGCTGGGCAGGGCGCTTTCGTTCACTTCTACAGTCAACGAGCGTTACAAAGTTGGGCAGGCGCTTCACACGGCGTTCGACTACGGAATCTCGAATGGCCTGATGAATCTTGCTGTCGATGTGGCGGTGTTTCCGATCACCCAGCACATCGGCTTTCGAGACCAGCACAAGGCGGTGTTGGAGCGGGCACTTGACCTCGTAGCGCAAGATTCAATTGAAGCGGGGTACATTCAGAACAACCTTGGCCACATAACGCAGTTTGCAACGGGCGATTTTGATCGAGCGGACGAGGCATTGAAGGCTGCGATCACCATCGGGGAGAGCCACGGTGACGTGAATCTCCAGGCCCTGGCTGTAGCGACCCTACTCGACGTCCGACACCACCACAACCTGCACCTGGAAGATGATCTGGATATCGCGCTCAAATCAGTAGATCTCGCGAGAAAGTGCAACAACCCCGATGCAGAAGCCAAGGGTTTCCGCACTGCGGCCTATACGTGTCGAGAGCGAAACGATGCACCCAATGCAGTTAAGTACGCAGAGGGGGGTCTCGCAGCAGCGGAGAGGTTCCGTCACGGAGACGGAATCCTCTACGCGATCATGTGCCTTGGCGACATGTTGGAGATGACGGGGGAATGGGACCGTTACCGATCACTAAACGATCGCGCTTTAGAGATAGACGAACGGAACTCGGTGATACTACTAGGGCGAGTCCTTGTAGAGCATTTCACAGGCAGCGTGGATGACGAGGACAAATATTTCGAGCGACTGCTGCAAGTCGCAAAGACCAATCCTGAGGATGACTACTACGCCTACGTGAACGCATGCATTGCGGCCGGTGTAACCGGCATCAGATCTCCCGAGCGCCTCGAAATCGGCACTGAACTCGCTCGTCATGCGCTCAGCGTGACCGGTGTACCCCGTCGTGCTGAGGTCCAGGCCAGTAGCGGTTTGGCAATGGCTGCCCTAGTGCAACGTGATGTTGATCTGGCGCAGGAAGTGTTTTCGTGGATTGCCGCAAGGCCCGAAGTTGCCGTTGGAGAGAATATCGTCTCACGCATAGCCGCACGCTTGGAAGCATTGATAGGAATGTCGGACTCGGCGATAGCCCGCATCGAGCCTATCTACGATGAGATCACCAGTGGGCAACATACGTTCGACCACGTAATGGTTTGCTACGAGTTCGCCGAGGTGTTGGCCGAACGTGGTGATGTTGAGGATATCCAGCGTGCACGTGAATTGCTTGAAGAAGCGGAAGACCG
>JAJCYX010000063.1 GCA_029262715.1 Chloroflexota bacterium | reverse complement strand
CCTGTGGATACTGGACAACGCCTGGCTCGATGACCTGGCAGACGAGTGCAGGCGTCGGGGACGGTGGGAGTTTGCTATCTCGATCAACCCGCTACGTATCCCGAACGCCACAGGCTCGCCGGTCAACCCGATAGCGATCTTCTAGGCTAGGCCAGAGAATCAGGGCGATTGATGGTGATCACGTTTCCACCGTCAACCGGCAGGACAACACCAGTCACGTAGGAAGATGCGTCGGACGCCAGCCATGCGATCGCTTCGCCAACCTCCTCGGGACGGCCCGTTCTTCCAGCCGGAATCGCCTCGTTCCAAGTGGTATTAAGAGCGGGGTCTTCGCTGAACCGTTTTGCCCATCCACCGGCTTCGATGATCCCCGGCGCTACAGCATTCACCCTTATTCCCTGTGTTCCGTATTTTGCAGCGCCAACAGCGGTGAGACCATTGACCGCGTATTTCCCCGACGCATACGCCTCACCGGTTCCTGCGCGTAATCCGGCGATCGACGATGTGTTGACGATGGAACCGCCGCCTTGCTTCAGCATCTGGGCGATCTCGTATTTCATGCAGTACCAGGTTGAAGTGGTATTGAGATCCATCGTCTTCAGGAACGCCTCTGGGTCAGCTTCGGGCCAGTCGGCATTCGATGGAACCCCGCCGCCTGCGTTGTTCGCTGCGCAGTCCAGACGGCCAAATTCTGAGACCGCAAATTCGACCATCGCTTTGACTTCCGCTTCTTGAGTCACGTCCGTCCGGATGAGTGCGGCTTCACCGCCAGCGCTTCGGATCTCGTCAACGAGGCTGGCCAGTTCCGGTTCTCGGCGGGCGGCGACAACCACCTTCGCTCCGTGCGCTGCCATGACCTTCGCAGTCGCTCGACCAATTCCCGAGCTTGCCCCTGTGACCAGGGCAACTTTTCCTTCAAGTATCGTCATGTCTTGCTCCGTGCGTGTTAGTTAGATCACTCGATCATCTAAGAAATGGCGTGTCATCTTCCTCGTCCCCATCACCGTCGCCATTTTGGGGGTCCCATTCCTTGTCTCGCCAGCGCTGTGGCCGCCAGCAGGTCCATTCGAAACCGACGCCAATCACCGGTCGCAGGCATGCGGCGAGCACAAAGAAACCAATGACGATAAATAGCGAAACCACCCAGAATGGGATGAACTCATCTCCTATTTGCGTGAAAGCAGAACCGCAGCCTAAAAGCTGACAGCGTTTTCGACAAGGTTCGAACGTAGAACCCGCCCGTTCGAGTCCATCTCGATCGCAAGCAGGTCAATTCGCCAGTCAGACTGTTCGAGGCCGGTCTCTGCAAGATAGCTCTGTGCAGCAGCTATCAGCTTATTGGCCTTCCCGGTTGATATCGACTCCTCAGGTGAACCGTACGAGTTTGAGCGCCGTGTCTTTACCTCTACGAAAACCAGCTCGTTTTCGAGCTTCGCGACGATGTCGATCTCGCCCTCTCGGACCCGGTAATTGGTGCGAAGGATCTCGAAGCCGCGAGTTCGGAGTAGATGAACAGCCGCGGCTTCACCTGCTCGTCCTGCTCCAGCCGGGAGGTTGAGGCGATTGGTGGCGCGTGACTTTCGGGCCGACGGCATCTGTCTCAGCCTCTCAAGATCGCCTCACGTACGGGACGGAACGAGCTTCGGTGTATGTCGCATGGGCCTTGCTCACGCAGCGCAGCCATGTGAGCTGCTGTGCCGTAGCCCTTGTGCGAAGCGAAACCGTAACCGGGGAATTGCTCCTCGAAAACACCTGCCATCAGCCGGTCTCGGGTCACCTTCGCAATGACCGAAGCCGCTGCAATCGACATCGAGATAGCGTCACCTTTGATGATCGCCGTTTGCGGCAGACCGACCAGTTCCAGCTTTAGTGCATCGATGAGGAGATGTTGCGGCTGCGGATCGAGTCCTTCAATGGCTCTCGCCATTGCCAGCTTCGTGGCAGCGGCGATGCCAATAGCGTCGATCTCCTCGGATGGGCATGCGCCGACAGCGTGCTTGACACCGGCATCGATCAACGCCTCGTAAGCACTCTCTCGCTGAGGTTCTGTCATCTGCTTGCTATCGGTGAACAGGCCAGACCACGCTGCCGCGGTTTCAGCTTCCAGCACAACAGCACCTGCAACGACAGGCCCGGCCAGCGGCCCTCGTCCGACCTCATCCACGCCTCCGATGCGTGCAACGCCTTGCTGCCACAGCTCTTGCTCGAACTGGAGAGTGGGGTAGGGCGGAATCGTATCTGGTCTGATCAGCATGTAGGAGAGACTAGGTCCGGGGAAATAAGATTTGAGAGGGTGTCTCTGGGGCGCAAGCCCGGCAGAGACCAGAGGTTATCTCTTCTCCCGCACAGCACCAAGTGGAGCGTCTCAAAACCCAGGCTCTAGCCGGAGATCGCAGCAAGATCAGCTTCGGAAGGGGTTTTTGGAAACTCCCGCGGAGGAGCCGGTTCAATCAGCCCACCGCCGAGAACCTCGCCGCCATCGAAGAACACTGCAGCCTGTCCCGGAGTAATCGCCCTCACAGGCTCGTCGAAGTTGATCTCAACCCAGT
>JAJCYX010000062.1 GCA_029262715.1 Chloroflexota bacterium | reverse complement strand
TGAACTGTGGCAATAAATCATCCGTGCCGGCCAACACACACCTTTTTGAGGTGCTTTGTGAAGAGCCCAACTGCCATGACACTCCGTTTCAGGCAGGCTCTCCACAGGCTGCGTGACGGAGCATCACACCTCTCACAATCGTGCTTAAATAGGCCTCCTTACCGCACTGGTATCTGGAGGTCTTTTCTTTTGAAGATCAATTCTGTCTCGGCCGTATATCCAAACTACCGACATGTTGTGAAGTCCTGGCGCACGAACATGTGGCAGATCGTGGTGCGCGTCGAGACCGACTCGGGCGTTACTGGCTTCGGCTATGGCGGTGGCGGTCGTGCTGCTGTAGAGGTGCTGAACGGTCACTTTGCCGAGTTGCTTGAAGGGCGAACGATTGACTCGACAAATGACATAGAAACGCTCTGGGATGAGCTCTACGACGCAAGTATTCCATACGGCCGTAAAGGCGTCGCGATCATGGCGCTCAGCGGAGTCGATCTCGCGTTATGGGACGCGCTTGGCAAGGCTGAGCGAAAGCCTGTTGCGTCGCTAGTTGGTGAGATCGATAAGGAGCGAGTTCGCTCATACGCCACGGGTGGAGACACCGAGTGGTACGCAGAGTTGGGATTCACCGCCCACAAGATGCCGCACCGTTGGACCGGTTCACCTGAGGATATCGACTCTGCAGTTGCCGCTGCCAGACGAGCGCGGGAGGTCTTCGGACCATCTGCTGAGATCATGTTCGATGTCTATATGAGTTGGGACAGTGACGTGACGGTCGAGATGGCAAAGCGGCTCGCCGAATTCAAGATGCACTGGTTTGAGGACGTACTGACACCGGACGATCTTGTGGCGAATGCGGCTCTGCGTCCGTTGGTGAATCCGACGCTGATCGCAGGTGGTGAGCATGAGTTCACGCACGTCGGATTCGCTGATGTTGCTCGAACCGGTGCGTACGATGTGTGGCAACCGGACATCACTTGGTGCGGTGGATTGACGGCTGGGCTTCGCATCGTGAAGTTGGGCGTTGAGTCAGGTGCGCAGGTGGTTCCGCACCGCGGCGGTGAAGTCTGGGGCTTGCACCTGATTGCAGCGTCTGCATGTGAGGATTTCGCTGAAGTGCTGCCGGGAACTCGAGGTGTCCGTCGAGACGATTTGTGGCTCGGAGAGCCGCAAGCGCAGGATGGCTACCTGACGATCAATGACGAACCCGGCTTCGGAGTGAATCTCAACGAGCATATGTTGTGACGTGCGGCTAGCCGCGTTTTCCGGCGTGACACTACTAGCCGGTCGATTAAAAGGTGGCCGTACTTCGCTGCTCCGAGACGGCGTACCGCTGTCCTCTGAGAAAATGCCGCTCGCGGCCGCTCGCCTCTCTGCCATTCTCGTCATACTCTTGAAGTAACACAGACTCCATCCATGCGCTTTATCCGAGCGCACTTTGCAGGCAAGCATGTCCATGACTTACGTCGAGGTTGCGGTCGACTTCCCTGACGACCGCGCCCGCACGTTCACATACTCGGTCCCAGAGAACACAACCGCCATCCCTGGCGACCTAGTCTGGGTGCCGTTCGGAACTCGTCTGCTGCAAGGAGTGGTGTTCGGACTGAGCAGCTCGCAACCTGATCCAAGCGTCGAGACTCGGTCGCTGGCATCGGTCGTGGACAACGGTCCATTCCTTGACAAGGCGCATCTGCGGCTCGCTCGCTGGATTGCCACCTACTATCGCACCACCCTGTTCATCGCAAGCTCACTCATGCTGCCGCCTGGCTCTCGCACTCGCCTTCGGACCTGGATAAGGCGCGAGCCTGAAAATTTCCCGGCGAACATCACTCTTGGCCGTGACTTGAGACCGCACGAGAAACGTGTGCTCGAATCGCTCGCAGACGGAGAGTGGCAGCGCAAGGACAGAGTTGCGAGAAAGCTTGGCAGGAGCGGAACCGTCACGGTCGACCGGTTGCTCAGACGGCGCATCGTTGAGTCCCGCCATGAGTGGGAACAGCCGCGGGCACATGCGGTCTACGCCAACGTTCTATCGCTGAACTCGTCGGCAAGCGAAGTGACTGCGTTGATCAGTGAGTTCACAGATACCCGATCACACCGGCGCGCCGACCTGATCGGCCACCTGTCTTCCGCCGGTTCCCCACAACCTCGCCCCAAGATGGTGAAGATGTTTGGACAGTCGGCCGTTAAGTGGGCGCTTGAGTCAGGGGTCGTAGAGCTACAGAAGAAGCAGGTGCTGCGAGACCCGCTTTCTGGTTACGTGGTTCAGCAGCAGTTCCCGCTTGATCCGACACCCGCACAGGCAGGTGCGATCAAGGCGATTACAGATGCGATCGACGCTGCAACGTCTCCGCCAAGCCGCTTTCTCCTCTATGGAGTAACGGGTTCAGGAAAGACCGAGGTCTATCTGCAGGCAGCAGCTCATTGCCTGGCAGCTGGCAAAAAAGTGCTGGTGCTCGTGCCTGAAATCGCACTGACGCCGCAGACCCTTCAACGGTTCGCATCTCGTTTCCCTGGCCGCGTCGCCTTACTCCACTCGGGGCTATCCGAGGGTGAGCGGTTCGATCAGTGGTGGGGTGTTCGTGAAGGCAAGTACGACGTGGTCCTCGGCTCAAGAGGCGCAATCTTTGCACCGGTCACAGACCTTGGGCTAATCGTGATTGATGAAGAGCACGAGTGGACATACAAGCAGCACGACCAGACACCTCGCTACCACG
>JAJCYX010000061.1 GCA_029262715.1 Chloroflexota bacterium | reverse complement strand
CTAACTCCCTCCCAGCCTGGGAGGGAGAACGTTCACCCTTGCATCATCTGAAAACGCCGCACGCGGCCTCAGGCCCAGGATGGCGTTTTGCCCCATGTGTCTTGTGAGACGATCTCGGCAAGCGGCTTGCGAGTGACCGGGCCGAACCTGCCCTTCGGGTATCCGAGTGGGATGCTGTAGACGATTGTCACATCTGGCGGCAGGTTCACAAGTTCCGCCACCCGCTCAACAACGCTTGCATGCAAGGTGCTGATCGTTCCACCGATTCCGAGAGCTCGCGCAGCCAGCAGCATGTTCTGGGTTGCTGGAATGACCGATTCCCGGAAGCCGGGCTGAGTTGCGCAGACGAGCAAGATAACCGGCGCTTCACCGATAGACTCTGCCAGTCCCATGGGCGAACGGTAGTGGGCAGGCAGCTCCTCCGGGCTGTTGTAGCCGTTGTCCTTCCGCTTGGCCCACCACGCCTCCCGGTACAACTCTCCGAACCTTTTCCTCACCTCTGCATCACGCAGCACAACGAAGTGCCACTCCTGCTGGTTGGCCCCGTTTGGAGCCTGTCTCGCTGCGTCCAGTATGGTGGCGAGATCGCTGTCAGATATCGGGTCGGGCTTCAAACGGCGTATGGCACGCAGTGAGTAAATGGCATCGCCAAGGGTGATATGGAGTCTGCTTGCGTTATCGGCTGGCATATGAGCCTCCGGTGACATGGCGTGGCTCCGAGGTGCTGTGGAGTACGACAGATTGTATGCCAGCGGCTGCCTTCTCAACTGAATTCCGTATTTGTCGCGTCAAGATCGAGAGTGAACTTGTACAGCCCTTGTTGCACGTCCACTTGCTAGACTCGTAGTTCCGATTGGGCGGTGCAGACCGTAGTGCAGCCTTATAGCGGCTGCGGCATCTAAGATCCATATGACAGGTCCCCAGGACAAAGACGACCACGATCCAGATGACTTTGCGGGCCTTCACGGGCCTTCTGAGTCTGATATCGAGCGCTTCAACCGGGAAGATGCTGAATATCTTGACGAGCGGAAAAGGGACGCTAGGACGGCGGTCTGGAAGCTGATTGCGGGTGGTGTTTTCATGCTGCTTGTCGCATCGATGTTCCTGAACGTGTTACTTCCTGCTTTCAGCCGCAACCGGCACATCGAGACCGGTCCAGAGCGCACTGCCGCCACGGTCACGCAGGTCTTCGACGGCCGAACCATAAGCGTCGACGTTGGTGGCGCTGAGCGAACAGTGCGCTACATCGGCGTTGAGACTCCGCTGTTCGGCGACCGTTTCTATGACCTTGCGATCGCCGCTAATCGACAATGGCTGCTGGGCCAGGACATTTTGCTTGAGGCGGACGAGCTCGATGCGGACAGAGAAGGGCGCTTGCTACGTTACGTCTGGCTTGATGGAGCGATGATTAATCTGAACTTGATCGCGGTGGGCCTTTCGAAGTCGGCGGATTCGGGCGAGAACAATCGCTATGCAGAGCAGCTTAACGATGCTCAGGAGTCTGCAAAGGCGAGTGCTATCGGTATCTGGGAAGAGACCGGTCCCGGCCAGTCTGTGAGCGTTATTACTCCTGGGGACGGGGCTTCTGGGGCGAACCTGATCGAGCAGTCCATGGTCACGCTCGGTCCGGCATGAGCAGGGCAGCGGCACTTGCACCGAGACCCAAGCGGTCGCAATCTCGTGCCCGTGACGTGATCGCAAACCCGTCTTTCCGCAGGCTCTGGGCGATAGGCGGTGCTTCGACCGCGATGCGCTGGCTCGACACTGTGGCCGTTGGCGCGTTCGTGCTCCAACTCACCGGATCGCCGTTTGACGTTGCGCTCACATTCTTCTTCCGCATGATCCCCATGTTCGCCCTCGGCGCGTACATCGGCGCGGTCTCGGACAGGCTGAACAGGCGGCTGATCTTAATAACCGCTTTCAGCATTCTGTCGATCGTCTATGTGCTGCTCGCAGTCGCTGTTGCCACTGACGTGATCCAGCTCTGGCACATCTATCTTGGCGCGCTGCTGGCGGGCGGAGTGTGGGCGACCGACTTCCCGGTGCGAAGGGCGATGGTTGGCGAGGTGGTGGAGAGGGAGAACTTGCCGACTGCGATGGGCCTGGACCTTGCGACAAGTAACTTCATGCGGATTCCGGGGCCGTTCCTGGGCGGCTTCCTGCTCCAGACGATCGGCATGGACGCCGTCTATTCGGCCGGTGCTGTGCTGTTTCTGACTGGCGCTATCGTGGCGTTCTCGCTGGAATACAAGCCGGTGAAGCGGCCGATCACCAAGATCGGGCCGATCAAAAACATCATCGAAGGTGTTCGCTATATTCGTCGTGACTCAATGATCGTCACCGTGCTGGTCATCACGGTCGTCATGAACATGTTCGCGTTCCCGTACCAGTCGATGGTCCCTGTGATCGCTGAACGAACATTTGGGGTGAGCCCGACGCTGATGGGGCTGTTGATCAGCGCCGAGGGACTCGGAGCGACGTTCGGTGCGCTGTGGGTGGCTTCGCGCGCAACGCCCGCGTCCTATAGCCGCATCTACTTCTGGGGCTCGATTCTGTTCCTGGTAATGATCCTGTCGTTCAGCCGCGTTCCCTGGTACGGCGTAGCGATTCCGGTGCTGTTCGTAGCCGGGTTCGGAATGTCCGGCTTCGGGACCATGCAGAGCATCATGATTATCTCTACGACACCGCCCGAGATGCGTGGTCGTGTGCTTGGCGTGCTCGCTGTGACTATCGGTACGGGTCCTGTGGCGGCTCTTGCCATCGGTGCGATTGCTGAGGCTGCCGGAGCACCAATGGCCGTGATGGTGATTGCTATTAGTGGCCTGACGCTTCTGACGGTAACGGCTTTAATCTCGCCACGCTTCCTGAAGTTCCGGGATGTGCGGCCGTACGAGGAGAGGGAGGATCTGCGTTCGTCAGTTGGTGTCTTGAAGGGCGATGGCGACGATGGAAAACACGGTGGCGAGAATGATCGCCCAGATGACGAGCCGCGGCCAGGAAAAGCGGGGCCCGCGGCCGCGCCGGTTGGAACTACCGTTGCTCATGTTGGCGAGACTCGAATTGCGCAGGGTGATGCATTAGTAGATGTTTCCGTAGATGGTGCGGCTGGTCGGTCTGAACGCGGTGGGTCTGGCGGGC